>JAUXLO010000140.1 GCA_030623665.1 Planctomycetota bacterium | reverse complement strand
TATACCAGACGTCAAGGATATAAGGGTGCTGGTGATAGACGGGGCGCCTAGTATAAACATGTACCAGAGCGAGACATTTTACCTGGAAAAGGCCTTGAACCCTGCCAGATTCCACACCTCGCACGTCACCCCGACGGTCATGAACACGCAAGAGGTTCAATCCCTGGAGTCTTTTGGGGATTATGACCTTGTTATCCTCGCAAACGTCGAAAAACTCGATGGCAGAAAGATATCAGAGTTAAAGACGTATGCCTCAGAAGGCGGCAACGTGCTGTTTTGCCTTGGTGACAAGGTCAGGCCAGAATACTATAATTCCACCTTGGCAGGACTTGTTCCCAGGCTACGTATGGCGGTGGAATTTCCCAGGGAGAAACCCCTGGAGTTCGCCCCCTTAGATACTGCGCATACACTGTTGGGGGTATTTGCCGGTGAGAGGAAGGATATTCTCAGTACTCCATACTTTTACAAGGTCTTCCTGGTAGAGCCTGAGATGGGCGGGGACATTACGAACATAATCAGCTATTCGAACGGTGCACCGGCCCTCCTTGAGATGCCATACGGAAAGGGCCGTTCCATGACGTTCACGTCCACCATCAGCAGGGACTGGACAGACCTGCCGGTTAAGCCCATCTTTCTGCCCCTCGTACAGCAGATATGTCGCTATATGACAAACAACTTGGTAGAAGCAACTACGAAGGACACACTCGTGGGCGAGGGATGGGAGTTACCTCGTTATGCCCGTGATAAGGCAAATGGTTTAAATGTGCTCGACCCAAAGGGGAATCTGCTCAAAGTAACACCTGATAAGTCAACGCCGGGCGGACCACCGGTATTTTCGGAGACCCATTTCCCCGGGGTATATAAACTGCGACAGGGCGATAGCCCGCTCCCCTTCAGTGTCGCCGTAAATACAGACCCCAAGGAGGGCAACCTGTCTAAGATAGACAAAGGTGAACTGGTAAAATTCCTGGGCAAGGAAAGTGTGACCTTCAGGATGTCAAGCCCCATAAAGGGTGCGGAGGGTGCAGTGGAAGGCAAAAGGCTCTGGTCTACACTGCTCCTCACAGCTCTTTGCTTTCTGTGTCTGGAGGCGTTTGTGTCATGGCGTCAATTATAGGTAATATAGGTGGCTTGACGGGTCTCATCTATACAGTTGTATTGACCATGCTTTTCTTCAGCCTGGCCCTCGGCCCGGACGACGATGCTTATGGCGGCGAAGACTCCCGTGAGCGCTGGGACCAGCGTTATGACAGTGAGAAATATGTGTATGGCAAGGAACCTCTGGAGTTTCTGAGGAACAGTATCAGCCTGCTCCCAAGGGGTAAGGCATTGGTGCTGGCCATGGGAGAGGGTCGCAATGCGGTGTTCCTGGCAGAACAGGACTTTGATGTAGAGGGGTGTGACATATCACCGGTGGCAATACGGAAGGCGAACAAGCTGGCGGCCGAAAGGGGAGTTCAGCTAAAAGCCTTCGAGGCCGACCTGGAGGAGTACAAATTAGAGCAAGAAAAGTATGAGTTGATCACCTGCTTTTACTACCTGCAGAGAGACCTCATACCCGAGATAAAGGCTGCCCTGAGGCCTGGCGGCGTAGTCATCATGGAGACTTATACCGTGGAGAACCTTAAGATCGGCCTGCATGGGCCTAAGAAGAGGGAGTACCTGCTGGAGGAGAATGAGCTGCTGCGTCTGTTTATGGATATAGGCATGAAGATATTATTCTATCGGGAGACGGTAATAGACGGTGAGAAGGCCATCGCCAGCATCATCGCCGAGAGAGTGGAATAAACGTTGAAATATCGTGTTAAGGCCATCACTCCAACAGCAACAACAGGGCAAGTCCTGACACTATGACAAAGAAGACACTTAGCAGCATACTTGATGATGTAACTGAGCCGCAGCGTGAGGCCATTACACACCTGGAGGGTCCGCTACAGGTGCTGGCCGGTGCCGGGAGCGGTAAGACGAGGGTCATTACCAGGAGGGTCTGCTACCTGATAGAGAATGGCGTAGACCCTTATAAGATCCTTGCCCTTACCTTTACCAACAAGGCCGCCGACGAGATGAAGGAGAGGGTGGCCGAATACTATTCACACCCGGGCATGTGGGTCTCCACATTCCACTCCATGTGCGCACGTATATTGAGAATGGACTCAAACATAGAGCGGTTAGGCTTCTCCCGGTACTTCAGCATATATGACACCGTAGATACCCTGGGCGTTATAAAGACCGCCCTGAAGGAGCTCGAGCTGGATCCGGCCCACTGGAAGCCTGCCTCGTTAGCCGGCACCATAAGCGGGGCCAAAAACAGGCTCCTCGGCCCGGAAGGGCTGGCCAAAGAGAAATCAGACTACTATCACCAGGTGGCCACCAGAGTTTACGAAAGGTACCAGTCCATTCTCCGGGCAAATAATGCCCTGGACTTTGATGACCTGCAGGTAGGACTTATCCGGCTCTTTAACGAGCACCCGGACGTGCTGGAACGATACCGGGAGCAATTCCTGTTTATCCTGATAGACGAGTATCAGGACACAAACTTTGCGCAGTATGTGCTCCAAAAACTCCTGGCGGGCAAATACAGGAATATCTGTGTCACGGGTGACCCCGACCAATCTATCTATGGCTGGAGAGGTGCAAACCTGGGGAATATACTGGAATTTGAGAAGGACTACCCGGATGCAAAGATAGTGCGGCTGGAACAGAACTACCGCTCCACAAAACGCATCCTTCAGGCCGCCTCAGAACTCATCGAACACAATAAGCTCAGAAAGCCCAAGGACCTGTGGACTGAGAACGCGGAAGGTAACATGATACCTCAGGTCTATACTGACGATGAACGCTCCGAAGCGGAAGAGATAGCCTCTCATGTTCAAAAACTATTGGGTGAGGGGAGAAAGTGCTACGAGATAGCGGTGTTTTACCGCACAAACGCACAGTCGCGTGTGCTGGAGGGCGCATTGAGGAAGGAGGGGATACCATACGTCATAGTCGGGACGGTTGAATTCTATCAAAGAATGGAGATAAAGGACGTCCTGGCCTATCTGAAGCTGCTCATAAACCCCGACGACCAGGTGGCATTTGACAGGATAATCAATGTTCCCCAGCGGGGTATAGGCAAGGGGTCACACGCCAAACTAAAGGCCTGGGCAACCGCCGAGGGGAAGAAGCTGCTCGACGCAGCCGCCGCCTCAAAAATCCCCGGCATAAGGGGCAAGGCCCTCAATGGCCTTAAATCGTTCGCCGAGCTATTTGCAAAGTTGAATGACATGCCCTCCTATCCGGTAGCGGCGCTGGTAACCGAGGTGTTAACCGCGACAAAATATATCTCATACCTGGAGCAATCTTCAGCGGAACGGGCCCTGGAGCGGATGGCAAATGTGGAAGAACTGGTAAATGCGGCAGAGGAGTACGATAGAGACCACCCCGACGGCTCCCTGAACGACTTTCTGGAAAGGGTTGCACTTGTGCAGGACATTGACACGTGGGACGGCCGGGCAGAGGCCGTAGCGCTGATGACACTGCATGCTGCAAAGGGCCTGGAATTTCCTACGGTGTTTATCTGTGGATTGGAGGACGGTTTATTACCACATGTGCAGTCCATGCAGACAGAAGCAGAGCTTGAGGAGGAACGTAGATTATTTTATGTGGGTATCACCCGAGCCAAGGACGAGCTCATACTCAGCCACGCTAAGAGACGCTCAAGATTTGGTACAGTAGTGCCTTCTCTACCCTCGCGCTTTCTTGAAGAACTGCCCAGGGATGTTGTCAGGGAAGAAGACAAAACAATGTTGGCCGCGGACCACGTTCGGGAGCATGAAGCGGAGTACTCCACTGATATTGATGACACTGCTGAAGCCCCTGCACACGGTGAGCTGGTCAGGCATCCGAGGTTCGGTGTGGGCCGAGTAGTTGAGACCCAGGGCTATGGGAAGTCTCTAATGGCCGTTGTAGATTTCCCATGTGGCAGAAAAACCCTGCTTTTAGAATATGCCCACCTGGAGAAATTGTGCAGTAAAGCCTCTGTGCGCAAGTAATTACTCTGGATGGCGGGTTGACACACGCAGTAGAAGGTGTATACTTGCATATGTAAACGTAGATGTTTTAATGGAGCACATGGGGTGACGGGCCCTTCTGGAAAGGATGCGGTGGCATGAAAAACATACACATATTATTGGTGGTGCTCCTATCCCTTGTTTTGTTTACCGGGGCTGCGAAAGAGGATGTTTCAAAGGGCCTTAGAGCATTCGAGCGTTCGCTGACGGAGTGGATGCGCTCTATTGAGACATTGGCCAGCAAGATAGACACGCTGGAAGAAAAGGTCAATGAGAGTGCGGGCGCAACCCCTGAGCTTATAAGCGCGCTGACCGAGATTGCCGACAGTGTGGGCGATATGCGGAAGAGCATGTCAAGGTATAATACGCGCCTCAGCAGGATAGAAGAGTCACTGGGTGGGGCCGCTGGAGAAAACCCGATGGTGGAATTTGGCCGCACGTTGAATATACTGAAAAAGAACCTGTCGCAGTTAAATAAGAAGTTAAGTGATCAGGCGGCCCTTACTGCCGTCCTGGAAGGTAAATATGCAGATTTCATGAGGCCGTTAGACCCGATAAAGAAGACACTGGGAGAGGTTGATGAGACGCTCAACACCTTGAAAGAGGGAGATTCTGAACAAGATGAGAAAATAGGTGCACTGGAGACATTATTGGCAGACCGGCTGTCCATCCTGGAAGACTTCTTGAGTGTCTCCGAGAGGCAGACACAGACCTTAGATGTCCTTGCAAAGAGGGTGGCAAATCTTGAAGATGACGCCGGCATTATCCCCTCGGAGGAACTATATACTGAGGCAGAAGCAGAAGAGGTGGCGGAGGCAGTCGCCGAGGAAGAGGCAAGGCCAAAGACCCCCGAAGAAGAGGGCTATGAAGGTATTGGCGACGGCTTTTATGTCAGGGATGTGGAATTTAAACGCTTCGGTT
>JAUXLO010000086.1 GCA_030623665.1 Planctomycetota bacterium | reverse complement strand
ACAAGGGGCCTGCACCACCTGGTTGAAGAAGTAGTCATGAACAGTGTAGACGAAGCGGTCGTGGGCTTCTGTAAGAAGATAGGTGTAAAGATCGACGCCGATGGCAGCATTTCTATTGTGGACGACGGCAGGGGGATTCCGGTAGATGAGCACGTGGAGATGAAAAAACCCGCCGTAGAGGTCGTTATGACCACGTTGCACGCGGGCGGAAAGTTTGGGCACGGTACGTACAAGGTCTCCGGAGGTCTTCACGGGATCGGTATTTCAGTAGTCAACGCATTAAGCGAGTGGCTAGAGGTTGAGGCCCGGCGGGAGGGCCAGGCATATTTTCAACGGTACGAGCGGGGCAAGCCGACAACCCCCCTTGAAAACCGGGGCACCACCAAGAGACAGGGCACGAAGGTGGTATTTAAGCCAGACCCCGGGATATTTGAGGACACGGAATTCAAGTACGACATTATTGCAAAGAGACTAAGGGAACTGTCATTCCTCAATAAAGGTCTCGAAATAAGCATATCTGACGAACGAACGGGCAAGAGTGAGGCATTCAAGTATCAAGGCGGCATAAAGGCATTTATTGAGGAGTTAAACTCCGGCAAAGAGGTGATACACAGGGACATAGTATATACAGAGAAAAAGGAGGGGAATGTAATCGTTGAGGTAGCATTCCAATATAACGACACATATACAGACAGCATCTTTTCCTTCGTCAACAACATATGCACGCTCGAGGGAGGCACCCACCTCAGTGGTTTCAGAGGGGCGTTGACCAGGACGTTTAACAATTACGCGAAAAACCAGGGACTGCTTAAAGAGGGAAAGCCCCCCACAGGAGAGGACTACCAGGAAGGGCTTACAGCCATAATCAGCCTCATGGTGCCTGACCCCCAGTTCGAAGGGCAGACAAAGACCAAATTAGGGAACAGAGAAATACAGGGCATCGTCGAGGGCATATTAAACGACGGTGTAGGGACATACTGCGAAGAGAATCCCGTCAGCGCCCGCGCCATCATAAACAAGGCGGTAGAATCGACACGTGCCAGAGCGGCCGCAAGAAAGGCCAGAGATCTCTCCAGAAGAAAGGGCGCTCTGGGCGGTGCAAATCTACCCAGCAAGCTGGCCGACTGCTCCACGAAGCAGGTAGACATCAGCGAACTCTTCTTGGTGGAAGGCATATCCGCCGGGGGTACAGCCAAGCAGGGCAGGGACAGGACGTTCCAGGCCATACTGCCGCTTAAGGGCGTCATCCTGAATGTGGAAAAGGCCAGGGTAGACAAGATGCTTTCAAATGAGGAGATCTGTACACTTATAAGCGCCTTGGGGACGGGGATTGGCACCGACGACTTTAATGCAGCGAACCTGCGCTATGGAAAGGTAATCATAATGACGGATGCCGATGTAGACGGGGCGCATATCCGTACATTGCTCCTGACCTTCTTCTTCAGGCAGATGAAAGACCTTGTGGATAGGGGAAACGTTTACATCGCCCAACCGCCGCTATATAAGATAACACGGAAGAAGAAGCAGGAGTACCTGTACGACGACAAACAGATGAGCGACTCCTTGCTGGGACTTGGCACGCACGGCGCCAAGATAGTTAAGGAAGACCGTCAGGAGCTAAGCGGCCGGGAACTCACGCAGTTCCTTGGTATCCTGGTAAAAATAGAGGAGCTGTCCCGTCTCTTGGCGAAAAAGGGCTTCTCGCTGGGCGAATTCCTTAAGAGAAGGAGCCCTAAGGATTCGTCTCTGCCCCTGTACATGGTTAGCCTGGATGGTGAAAACAGATATTTCTACAGTGACGAGGAATACAACGCCTTCATCAAGGAGCTCCAGAGGCAGAAGAAAGGTATTGAAATAATAGACAGGGAGGCAACGCCGCAAGAGGGGGCAAAGGCAGGCGCACCGGAGGTAACTGTCTTTCACGAGAGTATGGAGCTGGAAAAACTTCTCGCAAACCTTCAGGGCAGTGGATTTTCGGGAGAGGATTACTTAGGCGAGCCGGAAGGAAAGGAGCCCAGGTTTAAACTGCTGTCCGACGGGACCGGGGTGTCGGCAAAATCACTGAGAGAGGTACCGCGCAGACTGAGGGAGCTCGGCAGGAAAGGACTTGACGTACAACGGTACAAGGGCCTGGGCGAAATGAACGCTGAAGAACTGGCGGAAACAACAATGAATCCTGCCACAAGGACTCTTCTCCGGGTCACGATCGAAGACCTGTACAAGGCGGATAAGATATTTACCGTGCTGGTAGGCAAGGATGTGCAGGAAAGACGTAAATACATTGAAAAGCACGCCCTTGAGGTGCGGCAACTAGACATATGATAGAGGCGCGCGAAAACATAAGAGAATTGTTTATAGAGGAGGAGATGAGATCCTCCTACCTGACGTACGCCATGAGCGTAATAGTGAGCCGGGCCCTGCCCGATGTGAGGGACGGACTGAAACCCTCGCAGAGGAGGATCTTGGTGGCCATGAACGACCTTGGTCTTGGCCCGAGGACAAAGTTCAGAAAGTGCGCCAAGATAGCCGGAGACACTACCGGCAACTACCACCCTCACGGGGAGCAGGTCGTCTATCCAACGCTGGTGCGGATGGCCCAGGACTTTAACCTCAGGTATCCCCTCATCAAGGGACAGGGCAATTTCGGCTCCATTGACGGTGACCCGCCGGCCGCCATGAGGTATACGGAGGCGCGGCTCACCGAGGCCAGCATGGCCATCCTTGAGGACCTGGAGAAGGACACGGTAGATTTCATCCCCAACTACGACGGTACCAGGCAGGAGCCTACCGTACTCCCCTCTGCGTTTCCTAATCTTTTGTGCAACGGGTCCTCCGGCATCGCCGTGGGTATGGCGACCAGCATCCCACCCCACAACGTAGGGGAGGTATGTGACGGTATACTGAAGGTACTCGATGACCCGGGGGTAAGCACCGACGAGCTTCTCACCATCGTTAAAGGGCCGGACTTTCCCACAGGTGGCGTTATCTGCGGCTCGGAGGGGATTATCCAGGGCTACAGGACGGGCAGGGGGACAATCACCGTCAGGGCCAGGGTGCACGTAGAGGAAACCAAGGGGAAGAAGAAACAGATTGTCGTTACCGAGATACCCTACCAGATTAACAGGGAGAAGGTGATAGAAAAGATAGCGGAGCTCGTAAAGACGGATAGGATCAGGGGTGTCTCCGACATCCGCAACGAAAGTGACAGAGAAGGGAGCCGTCTGGTAATAGAGGTTAAACGGGGCGAGGACGAAGATGTTATCCTGAACCAGCTTTACAAGTTGACTCAACTACAGGACAGCTTCAGCATAATAATGATTGCGCTGGTGGACGGCAAACCGCTGACCCTGGGTCTAAAGGAACTCCTCCTGGCGTATAGGGATTATCGTATTGAGATAATCCGTCGAAGGACCGGCTTTCTCCTGAGAAAGGCAGAGGAGAGGGCCCATATCGTGGAGGGCCTGAGGATTGGACTTGAGAATATTGACAAGGTAATCGTCGTTATCAAGGCGTCGGCGGATACGGCCGCAGCAAAGGCGACCCTTATAGAGAGGTTTGAACTCTCAGAGGTACAGGCGGCGGCCATATTAGACATGCGGCTCCAGAGGCTGACCTCCCTGGAACACACCAAGCTGGAGGAGGAGTACGACCAGCTGCGCAAGGATATAAAGCACTACAAAGACATCCTGGCAAAAGAGGAACTGGTGCTGAACATAATACGTGAGGAGGTTCAGGGGGTTAAAGAAAAGTTTGGCGATGCACGGCATACCGATATAGTGGGCGAGGTGGAGGAGTTTAAGAAGGAGGAGCTTATCGCTGAGGAAGATATGGCGGTGCTCCTGACCCACCAGGGTTATGTTAAGAGGATGCCCCTTACGGCGTATAGAAGACAGAGCAGGGGCGGAAAAGGTGTGCGTGGAGGGGACATCGTGGAGGGGGACTTCGTGGAGCATCTCTTCATAGCCTCCACTCACGATTATCTCCTTTTCTTCACGGACCAGGGCCGGGTTTATTGGCAGAAGGTCTATGACATCCCCCAGCAGAGCCGTCTTGCCCGGGGCAGGGCAATCATAAATCTCCTGGGGCTCAGGGAGGGCGAGGGCATAACCTCCATGTTCCCGGTGAGGAAGTTTGACGACCGTCACCTGGTTATGGTTACCGAAAAGGGGACCATAAAGAAGACGCCCTTAAGGGAGTTCAGGAACCCGAAACGGGGGGGGATTATTGCGGTAAAGCTGAGGGAGGGAGACAAGCTGGTGGGCGTACGCCTGACCACCGGCGAGAAAGAGCTGATTGTCGGGTCAGAAAATGGCAAGGCCATGAGGTTTCACGAGAAAGAGGTAAGGCCCATGGGCAGGACTGCCGCAGGGGTCAGGGGTATTCGGTTAAAGGAGGGCGACAGGGTGAAGGGCCTGGTGGTCGTTGAGGGGGGCGCAACGATCTTGACGGTCTGTGAGAACGGTTACGGCAAGCGCACGGCCTTCGGCGAGTACTCAACCCATGGCAGAGGCGGCCAGGGTGTTATAAACATAAAGACCACCGAGCGGAACGGCAAGGTGGTGGCCCTGGTGGGCGTGCGGGATGAGGACGAGCTTATGTTTTTAACGGCCGCGGGCAAGGTAGTACGTATTGATGCCGGTTCTATCTCCACGATAGGCCGGGGCACACAGGGGGTAAGGGTCATGTCCCTGAATAAAGGTGACCGCCTGGCCTCAATAGCGCGTATTACAGAGGAAAAACTCCCGGAGGTGTCCCCTGGTGAACAAGGGCCTGCAGAAGCGCCGGAAGAACAGCAGCAGGAAAAACCCTCAGCCGTAGAACCCACAGAGATTACAGAACCGGAACAGTAAGACCCCTGAGCCTCCGCACCCTTCTTTCTCTCGCGAAAAGATCCAAGCTCTTTATACGTCATTCTGAGCGGAGCATCCATTCTATAAATTTATTAAAGTAGGGGTAGGTCCCTGTGTGATGCCGCAGGCACATCCGCCTTTGGGGCGACCTACCCTTACAAATAGCAGGAACTAATTGATGTTAGAATGTAGCGTGCGACCTTGTGTCGCACGTGCGAGATAAACTCGCACGCTACACTTTTTGAGAGTGAAGTGATGGCAGACGAACCAAAACAGGGCTTCTCCAACGGTTATGCCAGGCTGGTACAGGGCATAACGGGCATCGGGGAGGGGCAGCCCCGGAGTTATGGGGGCATAACCAGGAAGATAAGTGAAGAGGTGGTGCGCTGTCTGTGGTTTGGGAGGCACTTTGACACATCGAGGCTGTACACGGAGGACGGTGCGCGGCTGGAGGTAATATCGCCCGGAAGGTGGAACGCGGAGGGAGGCCCGGACCACCTGGACGCCGAGATACTACTGGAGGGGGCGGGCCGGATAAAGGGAGACGTCGAGGTCCATGTCAGCACGTCAGACTGGAAGCGCCACGGCCATCACACGCAAGAAGGATATAAGAACGTGTGCCTTCACGTCGTCATGTGGAATGATATATCACAGGGCCACGTTAGGGACGCAGCAGGTAGAAACGTACCGCAGCTCGTACTCTCCAAATACGTAGCAATACCACCGGAGGAGGTTTCTGGACTTCTGGACAGTCTCACGGGATATCCTGATACGGCCAGGTATGTAGCAGGCCCTTGCCGGGCAGTTATTGCAAAAAACCGCCGAAACAGAGAAATGCTTGAACGCATCCTGGACCAGGCGGGTGACGAACGCATACTCTCCAAGGCCGGGAGGTTTGAGGAGTCCCTGGGGAAGAAATCCTGTGAACAGGTACTGTATGAGGCCCTCATGAGGGCCATGGGATATAAGAACAATGTGTTGCAGTTCTCGCAGCTTGCTGCATTAGTGCCCCTTGAAGACCTGAGGAGGTTTATACCCACAGGTGCCAGTGGCGAAGGCATGGCAGGGAGGCACGCCAGGATACAGTCAATGCTCCTGGGCGCGGGGGGTATTTTGCCTCATTGGCAGGGAAAGGGCGGAGATGATTACGATCGGCAGACGAATAAATACGTAGAGACACTTGTTTGCCTCTGGGAGGAAATCAGGCCGAAGTGGGAGAAGGGTCTCAGAGATTCCGAGAGTCCCAGAGAACCCATGCAGTACGGTGACTGGCACTGGGCAGGCGTCAGGCCGTTAAACCAACCCCCCAGACGTATTGCCGCCATGAGCCGCCTCCTGGCCAGGAGCACTGAAGGGGGAATCTTTAGAGACCTCCTCACTGTTATTGAAGAGGCCGGAAATAAGGGGGCAAGTTCAGCCCCGGCCGTGACAAAAGAGATTGAGGTCTATTTTTCAGGCTATGGCGCAGATGTGGAGGTGGATGTGGAAGACGGGTTCTGGTCATATTACCTGACACCCGGAGGGAAGAGGCTGAAAACCCCCGCAAGACTGATAGGTGCAGAGCGTGCGGCCATTATCTTTATAAATGTCGTTCTGCCGCTCTTTCTTGCGTATGCCAGAAGGGGTCGTGACCCCTGCCTGGAGGCGGTGTTGCATGAGGCATATAAGGGCCACCGGAAATGCCCTACGGACGGCGTTGTCGGGTTTATGACAAAGAGGGTGCTTCCGGAGGATCTTTACGGCATGGTGAACAATGCCCGCAGGCAGCAGGGGCTTCATCAGGTCTTCCATGACTTCTGCCAGCGGAAGGACATAAGCTGCGACCGTTGCGGCTTTCTTATTGCGCTGGATGAAGGTGCAGGATGAGGGATTTAATAGATAACATAAAGAAGACGGTGGTGGGCGTCCTCGGTCCCATCATTTTACGTCTCCTGTGCTGGACGCTCAGGATAGAGGAGAGGCCTGAGACCAGCGGCAAGCTGTTCCATGAAGGCGCCTTCGGCAAGGTGATTATGGCCTTCTGGCATTCCAGCCAGCTTGTGCTTGCCTATGCGGGCAGGGGCCAGGGCATACAGGTGCTTATAAGTCAACACGCTGACGGTGAATATATCGCGCGGGTCATAAAGGGTATGGGCTTCGGGGTGGTACGAGGTTCCAGCACCCGCGGCGGGTCCAAGGCGATGATAAACATGGTAAGGGAGGCCGAGCGGGGCAATTTCCTGGCGGTGACGCCGGACGGGCCGAGGGGGCCAAGGGAAGAGGTCCAGCCGGGCGTAATCTTCCTGGCGAAGAAGACGGGACTGCCTATCCTCCCGGTAGGGCTGGGGTATTCCAACTGCTGGCGGTTGCCCAGTTGGGACGGGTTCCGTATACCGAAACCCTTTTCGAAGGTAATAATAGCCGTCGGCGAGCCTATCAGGGTCCCTTTGGAACTGGGGGATGATGAGCTGGAGGATTACAGGCGGATGTTAGAAAATACCCTTAACGGTTTATCTGCCGATGCCGAGGCGGCGGCTGCCGGCGGGACTACTGGTGTGTCATCATGAAGAGGCGCAGGATGTCGTTGCGGGTGGCAAATACAAAGAGGCAGAGTATAAGCGTCAGACCGATGTATTGCGCAACGGCCATAGTGCGTT
>JAUXLO010000101.1 GCA_030623665.1 Planctomycetota bacterium | reverse complement strand
CCAATCCCCTTCCCGACCTCGACTATCTCTCCCGTAATCTCGTGGCCGAGTATAAGTGGAGCCTTCTTGACCCGGTACCACTCCATCACGTCGCTGCCGCAGATGCCGCTGGCCATCACCTTTACCAGGAGTTCGCCGGGGCCGATCTGCGGAACCGGCCTCTCCTCCAACCGCACGTCGTTGTTGTTGTAGTAGACGGCTACTCGCATGTGCGTAGATGAAGAATAATTGTCGTTAAGAACGGTGCACCCAGATACACCCTGCATCTTCGGGGGCTGAATAAATTAAGAAGGCAGGGCTACAAGCCCTGCCTTCTCCGTATTATTTTAATACGATTTCTACAGGTCTCATCACACCTTCGAGGCTAGTGCTTCTTTTCCGCTCTTGGTTTCATTGAATATGTCGTTGGCCTCCTGGGCGGTGGCCTTTTTGTGGATAATGGCGTTGAGGGCCCTGGCCATGGCCACGGGGTGTTCATGCTGCCATATATTCCTACCCAGGTTTACGCCTATGGCACCCTTCTGCATACCGTCGTATACGAACTCGAAGACCGGCAGCTCGGTATCAAACTTGGGCCCACCTGCTATAACTACGGGGACCGGACAGCCATTGGTGACCTTATCAAAGTCTTCGCACCAGTATGTCTTTACGACCTTTGCACCCAGTTCCGCAGCGATGCGGCAACACAGGGCCAGGTAGCGGGCGTCTCTTTTCTCAAGCTCCTTGCCGACGGCCGTTACCGCCATGACGGGGATGCCGTATTCTTCGCACTCATCCACCAGTTTGCCCAGGTTTAACAGCGTCTGACGCTCATACTTACTGCCTATAAAGATAGACAGGCCGACTGCGGAGGCGTTAAGCCGGACGGCCTCTTTTACGGAGGTGGTAAGCCCCTCGTTTGCGAGGTCCCCCGCGATAACGCTTGTACCGCCGGAGACGCGGAGGATCACCGGCTTGCTCTTCTCGGGGTCTATCGCTGAGCGCAACACCCCCCTTGTGACAAAGAGTGCGTCAGCATACCTGATTATCGGTTTGATCGTCTCTCCCGGCCTTTCCAATCTGCTCGTAGGCCCCAGAAAGTATCCGTGGTCTATCGGCATAAACATACAGTGCCCGTCTGCTTTTATCAGTTGTGCCAAGCGGTTTTCCATTCCCCAATCCATTTCCAGTCCTCCTCAAAATCTGAACTTTGGAGTCCATTGACTCTGTCAATGGCATGTTTTCCAGCGACACGGTCGCTGGACTCCATAAAAAGGCAGTTTTTCAGAAGTCTCACTCTATCTACGAAGCTGGTTTCTCCGGTCGAACGATTAGGTAGCCTTTATTTATCAACCAGTGGTGGAACTCATACGTGGTGCGTATACAGGCGGTTTGGCATCTCCCCCGTATCTTCTGATACGCCTCGGAGCCTTCCTGTTGGGCGTCTAATTCTAACTGTACCGGGCATTTTGTGTCCTTACAATACTCCCTCCGTTTGTAGTCTATGTATCCCTTGATTGACATAATCTTACCTTTCGACCCGTGTAGATTCTTGTCAAATCCTGCAGATTCTCAGGCCTGTAAGACCTCAGTATAAGGCAGATTAGGCAATATCTACCACACAACAAAAATGGTGTCAACGCCAAAATACACCGGGCCTTAACGGGTTGACTCTGCCGTCGTAATGCTGTTATAATCCGCATGCATATATATTATCTCCCATGCTCCCGCGTCTTAACAAGATCAAGGACGTCTCTGCCTTGAAGGAAACGTTACTCGACTGCCTGCACGATACCACAGGTGAATCGCTTACCCTCAAGGAACTCATATTGCGCACGTCTCTCACCGAAGGGCAGCTGCACCAGGAGCTTAGACGCATACAGCAGACGGGCTATATCGTTGAGTACCGGCCGGGCCGTGGATACCGCCTTATGGCTATCCCTGACCGCCTGGTGCCGGACGAGGTACAGAGGGGGCTCAATACACGTATAATCGGTCGTGATATACTTACGTACGAGGAAGTGGATTCCACTATGGATCTGGCCGAAGGACTGGCGGAAGGGGGCGCCCGCGACGGGACCACCATCTTTGCTGAAAAACAGCGGGGGGGTCGGGGCAGGGGAGGGCACCGCTGGTACTGTCCAAGGCACAAGGGCATCCTCATGACTACTATCCTGAGGCCGCAGATAAAGACAGAGCACATATGCCTGCTGGCCGGGATGATGGCCGTAGTAGTGGCCGAGGCCATTCGTGACTCCCTGAACCTGCCTGCACTCATAAAATGGCCCAATGATGTAATCGTGAATGGGAAAAAGGTCTGTGGGATATTGGTTGAAGCTGCGACGCCCAAAGGGAGAGAGGCGTACTTCCTCGCAGGTGTCGGCCTGAATGCAAACCTCACCAAGAGAGAGCTGCCAAAGGACGCTACATACCCCGTCACCTCACTACTGATAGAAAGGGGCTCACGTGTGGAACGCATCGGCCTTTCACAGGCGCTTCTGAGACAACTGGACAGGTGGTATGGGTCTCTCAGGGACGGAGACTATAAGGGTATCAGGAAGCGGTGGGTTGAGCTATTTCCCATGATGGGGCGCAGGGTAAGGTTAGAGGAAAAGGACGGCGAGCATACGGGCAGGATAGTTGATTTATCGCCCCAGGGGGGTCTGGTCATGGAGCTTGACGGCGGGGTCCGTAAGACGTTCAGGGGCGAGTACCTAACAATAAAAGAAACCATCGCATAGGGCTACGCGCTTTTTCTCCGTAATCGGCCAAGTGTTCTTTTGGCAACCTCTTACAGGAGACATCTCCCCGGGGAGCTGGTGTCTATAACCCTGAATTTACCGGCAGTTTTTCCATTAATACTCCTTGACAAACAGAACACTTCGGTAATATAATCTTTGCCATATAAAAGATATTACGCCTAACTCTTTTAGAGCCTTTAATTCGGCCATGAGAAAATTATTAGGCTTACTCGTTACACCCGTCATAGCGACCTGCTTGTTTAGCGCTTCAACCCTTGCCCAGGTACAGCTCGAAGAGAAAGATGTGCAACTCGATAAGGGGAAGCATTATGTGGCGGGGATGCGCGAGTACGGCATTAGCGGCGGCTTCGGGATTGCTGATAACAAGAGACCGGTGGGGGATGATTCCGAATTCATAACGGACTTTGTTTTGCTGCCGAAGTGGGGTATCATCCTTGGTGATTACGACGGCGTGCTGCCCGGGGCGTTTGAGTTGGAGATAGAGGGTATCGCCGGCGCGTATCTGACCCCGGAGCTGGCTTCCGAGGGAGGTCTTACCCTGCTGTTTACATACAACTTTGAAACGGGGACGGACTTTGTGCCATTCGTCTCGGCAGGGGGCGGGTTCCTGTATACTGACCTTGACACAACTGACCTGGGCTCCAGATACAACGGCAGCCCTCAAGGGGGATTAGGAGTAAAATATTTTCTAGACGATAAAACCGCTCTCAGCGTCATGGGGCGTATCAGACACATCTCCAACGCGGGTTTCGCCGACTCAAACCGCGGGATAAACTCTGCTTACCTTCTTTTCGGAATCAACTTCCTTCACTAGGTCTAAAGTATTTTCTACCGGACACCTTTCAGTTTCATCCCTGCTTTTTTGATCTTACAGCATCTTCTGCCGGCGCCGCTTTTCTCTCCACGTTGACACATTTTGCGGAATCTGCTAGACTCCTTTAAAGCGTTATCTCAGGCAATATTTCCTAACAGAGGGACATGACAAGAGTATACGCAGTAGAAAGACCCTGGCAGCGAGAGGAGAGGTATTACTCGTTCGGTCGCTACCTCAGGGAAAGGTTCCAGTTCAAGGTACACAAGATACCGATCCACGCAGGTTTCACCTGTCCAAACAGGGATGGCTACAAGGGGTCTGGGGGTTGCACGTTCTGTGCAAACGAGAGCTTTAGTCCCAACGCCAGGGGCACTTCTACGCCGCCTATTAAGGAACAGATAAGGAGTGGTAAAGAATTTCTCAGGTCCAGATATGACGCAGAGAAATTCATCGTCTATTTTCAGGCCTTCAGTAACACCTATGCGGACATCCAGACCCTAAAGTCGAGGTACGACGAGGCTATGGGCGATGAAGACGTCATCGGCCTGTCAATAGGCACCAGGCCTGACTGCGTCTCTGACGATGTGCTGGAGCTTATAAATTCATATACCGGCACGCATCATGTCTGGATAGAGTATGGTCTCCAAAGCATCCACGACCGGACCCTCAGGCGCATAAACCGCTGCCATACATATCAGGAGTTTGAGGATGCCGTTTACAGGACCAGGACTCTGGGTGGTATAAACGTTTGTGCACACGTCATACTGGGCCTGCCCGGCGAAGACCACTCGGATATGATGGCCACCGCACGCAAGGTCTCCGTCCTGGGCATCGAGGGCATCAAACTACACCATCTCTACGTGGCCAGAGACACCGTACTGGAAAAAGAATACAGACTTGGTAAAGTAAAGACCATGGAGACGGAGGAATACGTCTCCATCGCCTCAGACTTTCTGGAAAATCTATCCCCGGATATCACCGTTCAGAGACTGGTGGGTGATACCCGCGGGGACAGCCTCGTTTCACCTATCTGGCCCGCAAGTAAGGCGGAGGTTATCCGGGCCATTACTGGGGAGCTTCGTTGCAGGGGTTCTTTCCAGGGTGCACAAAATGTCCCTTGACTTTGGTCTGTTTTGTGCTTAAATTTTCGCCAAGGGGTGGCGGTATAAAAGAATTATGCGGGCGTAATTCAGTGGTAGAATACCAGCTTCCCAAGCTGGGTGTCGTGGGTTCGAATCCCATCGCCCGCTCCATTTCTGCCAACTAAAGGAACCCGCTTGCAAGTGATATCAGGGGTTGATTCACCACGTACATCGGAGAAAACCCACCACGTTCCTCCCTTAAAACCTTGTCTGCAGGTCTTGTTGTTCTTCCTGATGTTTTTTTGTGGTTGTGCCCAACCGCCGGAGAAAGACCGCCCTTATATATCAAAAACCCGCGGGCCCGCTGCGGTCGAAAGACCTGGATACATTACACATAAGGTCCGACATGGCGAGACGGTGTGGGCCATCTCACAAAGATACAATCTGTCGCCCCAAACAGTCATCCAAATAAACGGGATTAAGGACGTAAGGAACATCAAGGTGGGGCAGGAACTGTTGATACCGCGCACCGCTTCTTTACCACACGCCAGCCCTGCCTCTGTGTCCGGCGCTGTTGCCTCGGCGCCTGTATCCGCTAAGGGCTTTGTCTGGCCTCTTAACGGGAGAATCCTTCAACGATATGATGACATTGTAAACGGACACAAGAATACGGGTATAGACATAGAGACGCAGCTCGGGCAGGACGTCTTTGCGTCAAAGGGAGGAGTGGTTGAGGTGGTGACTGAAAATCCCGACGGTTGGGGTAAGGTGGTCGTGATAAGGCATAGTGGCGGCATCCACACCTGGTATGCGCACAATTCAAAGGTCTTTGTGCGAAAGGGCAACTGGGTGAGGCGCGGGCAGAGAATAGCTCAGGCCGGCCGGAGCGGTAGTGTAACAAGGCCGGAACTGCACTTCAAGGTCTTCCGTAACGACAAACCGGTTAACCCGCTATCCTATCTGCCCCGACGATAAGAAAGCCGGTTTAGGGACCAAGATGACCTGGTTTTATTATTCGGGACTCACGGCCTTCTTCGATGCCTCCACGGCAGCGTTATCTAAAAAGGCCGCTGAAGACTGTGATATATACACCGTGGCATGGGTGCGCTACGGGTATGCACTCCCATTCCTCCTGTGCATTCTTCTGTTTACCGGGTTCCCGCCTCTGGACAGCACCTTTTTTCTGGCGAATGTCCTATTGATACCGCTTGAGGTCCTCGCCATCATCTTTTTTACGAAGGCCATAAAATTCTCTCCTCTGACCCTTACCCTCCCGTTCCTTGCCCTGACTCCCGTCTTCCTTGTGGGCACCAGCTTCCTGATGTTGGGTGAACGGCCGGACAAGTCCGGGATTACTGGGATATTACTTGTTGCACTTGGGGCATACCTCCTTAACGTACATACTACAAGGGAGAGCATGCTGGGCCCGTTGCGTGCAATTCTAAGGGAAGAAGGCTCTATGCTTATGGTTGCAGTTGCCTTTCTATACAGCATCACCTCCAATCTCGGCAAGATTGCCATCCTGCATTCAAGCCCCGTGTTTTTCGCTGCGTTTCATCCCGCAAGCATGGCCCTGGCCTTTCTCCCTATCTTGATGTTGACACCGGGTGGCGGCTTGAAAAGGGTGTTTTCTCGCCCGGCCCTTTTTGCCACCATTGGTATCTCCCAGGTAATGATGTATATCACACATAACCTGGCCATCCAACTGGTTGAGGTCCCCTATATGATATCTGTTAAAAGGACCAGTCTTATTTTTGGCATGCTGTACGGCTGGCTACTGTTTAGAGAAACCAACCTGAGGGAAAGACTCCTGGGAACTGTTGTGATGTTAACCGGTGTTGGGCTCATAACAATCTTCTGATGACTGCTGCCTGTTTTGTCCCTGGTGTGTATGATGTAAGGGCTATAGGTTGCGGCAATGTAGGGGCTGCAGGGGGGAAGCTGATGCACAAATCTCACGCGTGTAGTTGAAGGATTATTAGGAGATTAAAACCGGGACCGTGGAAAAATATGTAGCGGGACTAAAACGGAACCAAAGGTGTACTTTATCCTACCGTACATAACGTTACGTGAATATTCAAGTTACCGCTGTGTGGGTGTTTTGCCCACGTGCCCCCCTCCGCT
>JAUXLO010000080.1 GCA_030623665.1 Planctomycetota bacterium | reverse complement strand
GAACCAAAGGCCGACACAGGGTCCCCCCCATAGGCCCTGCGGAAGGCCTCAGGGAGCGTTTGAGCAATCCCTGCACCACAGGGGTTTGTATGTTTTATCACTGCTGCCCCTGGCTCCTCAAACTCCTTCACCAGCTCAAGGGCCGCGTCAAGATCGAGTATATTGTTGAATGAGAGTTCCTTGCCCCACAGTTGTTCCAGCCGCGAGACGCAGGGTTCTGGAATGCCCTCCGCATCTAAATAAAACGCAGCGGCCTGGTGTGGGTTTTCACCGTATCGGAGCTCCTGTTTCTTGAGAAGCTCTATAGAGAGATTGTGCGGAAAGGTGCCCTGTGTTTCACTGGCAAGGAAGCGAGAGATTGCACCATCATAACGGGCTGTAAGTTTAAACGCCTGAATAGCCAACTCAAGGCTCTTCGACTCGGATATCCGCCCGTTGCCCTTCTCTATTTCTTCCAGTACAGAAACATACTGGTCAGGGTCGATTACAACGGCCACATGCTTGTGGTTCTTCGCCGCGGACCGTATCATGGAAGGGCCGCCGATGTCTATGTTCTCTATGGCCTCGTCCACTGTGACACCCTCCTTGGCGATGGTCTTTTCGAAGGGATATAAATTTGCGACCACCAAGTCTATAGGAAGGATGCCGTGCTCTTTCATCTGTTGGACATGGGTAGTGTTGTCCCTTAATGCAAGTAGGCCACCATGCACCTTGGGGTGCAGTGTCTTTACCCTGCCGTCCATCATTTCGGGAAAACCAGTATAGTCGGAGACCTCCTTAACGCTGAGTCCGTTTTCCCTAAGGAGCTTGGCCGTTCCACCAGAAGATATTATCTCCACGCCGAGCCTGGCCAAGCCTTTTGCAAACTCTACAACACCCCTCTTATCGTAAACACTTACCAAGGCCCTCTGTATCTTAGGCATAGTCCCTGCCTCTTCATTACGGTTAATTTAATACGGCCAACCCGCCTATTGCCCTGTCCGCTTATATTGCTTGGGTTCGGTAAGCCCTCTCCCAGAGGCAACAGCAAAAGTGACGTAATACTAACAGCTTAATATAGTTATGTCAAACGCAATAAACCCATGTCCGTAAAAAATGTCCTTGCCATATCCGAAAATATCTGCTAGAATTCCGTCTCTTGTCTTCTTTGTCTTATATCAAAAATATATTGCAAGTGAGGCTTATGACCCCATCATTGTAGTACGGCTACGCTATTAGTTCCTACCATGTTACTCACACCTGAGCGAGGGAGGCTAAAGAAGACGACGTAGCACACCATGGGCAAAAAGTACATATACTTCTTTGGAAACGGTAAGGGGGAAGGAAGCGCTGAAATGCGTGCCCTCCTGGGGGGAAAGGGCGCAAACCTTGCCGAGATGAGCAACCTTGGACTGCCAGTACCCTCCGGCTTCACCATAAGTACTGAGGTGTGTAAGTTCTATTACGAGAACAACCAGAAATACCCCCACAGACTTTCGGCGGAACTTGATAAAAATCTCGCCCGGTTGGAAAAGACTCTGGGGGCGGGGCTGGGTGATACGACCCACCCGCTTCTTGTATCGGTTCGCAGCGGTGCAGCAGCCTCCATGCCCGGAATGATGGACACCGTACTTAACCTCGGACTGAACGAGGAGACCCTCCTGGCGCTTATAAATAAAACGGGCAACGAAAGGTTTGCGTGGGATGCCTACCGCCGATTTATCTGCATGTTCGGCGACGTGGTCATGGGAATACACCGTGACAAGTTTGAACATGAAGTTGAAAGGGCAAAAAAGAAGGCCCGCATCAAAAACGACACAGACCTCACCGTTAAACACCTCCAGGATCTCGTCAAAAAGTTTAAAGACATATGCAAAAAGGATACCGGTGAGGACTTCGTAGACGACCCGAGGGCCCAGCTCCAAAAGGCCATTAACGCAGTGTTTTCTTCATGGAATAATCCGCGGGCAATCAAATATAGAGAGCTATACAACATCCAAGGTCTTCTTGGCACCGCCGTAAACGTCCAAGTGATGGTGTTCGGCAATATGGGTAACCATTCTGCAACTGGCGTCTGCTTCACGAGAAACCCCTCGACCGGCGAAAATGCCCTCTACGGCGAGTTCCTGATTAACGCCCAGGGCGAGGATGTAGTGGCGGGAATCCGTACACCAGAACCTATCAGAAACCTGCGAAAAGGGATGCCCCACCTGTATGAAGAGATCCTGCGCTATAAAGACATCCTCGAAAGACACTACAGGGACATGCAGGACATAGAGTTCACCATCCAGGAGGACAAGCTCTATATGCTCCAGACACGAAACGGCAAACGAACCGCCGAGGCGTCCCTGAGGATAGCAACCGACCTGGTGAAAGAGGGCCTTATAGACAAAAAAATGGCCGTCATGAGGATAGACCCGCAACAATTAGACCAGCTCCTGCACCCCATATTTGACCCAAAGGCTAAGAAAGTGGTAATAGCCACCGGACTGCCCGCCTCACCCGGCGCGGCTACGGGCAAAGTAGTCTTTAGCGCAGAAGAGGCTGAAGAGCTGGCCGCACGGAAGGAGAAGGTTATCCTGGTCAGAAAAGAGACCTCCCCGGAGGATGTGGCAGGTATGCATGCCGCTCAGGGCATCCTCACCAGCCGGGGTGGTATGACCTCCCACGCCGCCGTAGTGGCCAGGGGTATGGGCAGGTGCTGTGTGGTAGGTGCGGGTGATGTAGACGTTGACTACAAGGCGCAGCGCTTCAGCGTCAACAGCAAGGTAATAAAACGGGGCGACTACATATCGCTGGACGGTACCGTCGGTGAGGTGATGCGGGGGCAGGTATCTACAATTGAACCCAAGCTCAGTAGCGATTTTGCCACGCTTATGAACTGGGCAGACGAATTCAGGAAACTAGAGATTAGGACCAATGCCGATACACCTCAAGACGCCGCCAAGGCAAGGATGTTTGGTGCACAGGGAATCGGCCTCTGCCGCACTGAACACATGTTCTTCGGAGAACACAGAATAGACTTTGTCAGGCAGATGATTCTGCTTGCACCCGAGGTAAAGGGTCTAAAGGTAAGGATAGAAGCACTTGAAGATGAACTTAGAAAGGCACCAAAAGAAAAGAGACCTGAACTAAAGGGGGAAATCGCCAAACTAAAAAAGTCGCTTGAATGTCCCAACACGTTATACGAAAAGGCCTTACACAAGCTTCTTCCCATGCAGAGGAGTGACTTTGAAAAGATATTCAGGACCATGAAGGGCCTGCCCGTCACCATCCGTCTGCTTGACCCACCCCTCCACGAATTTCTGCCACACGAAGAACAGAGCCAGAGGGGAATGGCCAAGAAGATGGGTATGACCCTAAAGGACGTCAAGTTGGCCGTTGCACGACTGCAAGAATTGAATCCAATGCTTGGTCACCGCGGGTGCCGGCTGGGAATCACCTATCAGGATATCTATGACATGCAGGTAAGGGCCGTCATCGAAGCCGCCTGCAACGTAAAGAAAAAGGGCATAGAGATACATCCGGAGATAATGATCCCCCTCGTATGCACCGCCGCAGAGTTCGGCCTGCTAAAAGACAGCATAAATAAGCTGGCCCGGACCATAATGAAGAAAAAGGGTACTAGGGTCAAATATGCCGTGGGTACCATGATTGAGTTGCCCAGGGCGGCCCTGATGGCCGATAAGATAGCCGAACAGGCCGAGTTCTTCTCCTTCGGGACCAACGACCTGACCCAGATGACATTCGGCTTCAGCCGCGACGACGTGGCCAACTTCCTGCCGGACTACATAGAAAAGGGCATCCTTGAAAAAGACCCGTTCCAGTCACTTGACCAAAACGGTGTCGGCCAGCTGATAGAGATAGGAGTCAAGAAGGGGAGGACCACCAGGCCGGACTTAAAGATAGGCATCTGCGGCGAACACGGCGGTGACCCCGAGTCCATCGAATTCTGCCACCGCATAGGAATGAACTACGTGAGTTGTTCCCCCTACAGGGTACCCATCGCCCGCCTCACCGCCGCCAGGGCCAATATCCACGGCGGAGAGATCTCCTCCACAGTTTAACACACCCTCTGCGACGATGATAAGTTCCATCCCACGCGATATAAACCAGATCGGCACAAGGTGCGTCTTGATGCACCGCACTTAGTATCGTAGGCCGCCTTGACGCACCTGTTGGTTATGCAGCTCCACATTTGCGCCAGAGGCGGGTCTGACCTTCGGCACGATCTACCAGCAAGTTTGCAGGGCAGATTCCGCCTATCAGTGTGGTGCACATCCGCCTGAGGCGGACTGCCCCTACCTCAAGAATTCCCTTTTATTTGCGCCGTTGGAGCTTGCTACAACATCCGTCTAGAACACTCGTATACAGCTGCATGCCGCGTCTGCCCCCTGCATCACGGCGCCCCACCTCCCGCTGGAAACCTGCCTAACACACGACCACCCCTAAGCTTAAGACCTCTGACAGACCCAGCATGGGCCGTATTTGGGCCAGATGTGTTAATATAGGCCGCATATGTGTAAATCTCCCTTGACACGGCTTCTCCGCTCATTTAATATCTTCATAGGCTTTTTTAGGAGGGGGGACTTTCCACGGCCCACACCATACAGAATAGAAATCTTCAGCCCGAAAGAAATATCGCCATAACCATACAAAAACAAAAACAGTCTAAAAGCCTTGGTCAAAATAATTGAAAGGAGGGGGCAAAATGAGGGAATTCAAACAACTGAATCCGCAACGACCCCTGGAGGGGTTCGATGCCGAGGTTCACGGCGAGGAGCCTACCGTCAAGGTAGAGGAGTCAAAGGGGCGTATCGTCATATCTTATACCTTTCCGGGATTCTATCTCTCAGATGACGTCCACGAGGTGGAGGGAAGGAGGATACCCTTCAAGCAGGTCAATATTGCGGCAACAGGCTTTTTGTCCGGGAGCGGCAGGCCTCTTCTGCCGTCCTTCGGACGATACGTACAGATACCCTTCAACTGTAATTACACGTGCAAGGTGAAGACAGGCAAATCTGTGCAGTTCGACGACATACTGGTGCTGCCCTCTCAGGAAAATATTATGGACGGTCCAGAAGAAGAGCACGTCTTTGAATACGACAAGGGCTTCTATCGGAAGGATGTACCTTATCCCAAAGAAATTGTTGAGATAACAGGGCCGTTCAACCTGGACGAGTACCGCGGACTCCTTATTCACGTGAGGCCGTTTCAGTACAACCCCGCAAAGAAGAGGCTGACCGGCCACACCAGCGTGACAGTAACCATCGACGTAAAACCGAAGAAAGCTAAGGCGCTTGAGTATTCAATAGCCGATCCCGCCACTGACCGGGAGGCGTTTGGAAACCTGTTCCTGAACCCGAGGCGGAGAATCGAGGACCGGCTGGCGTTCCCGCCAATCAGGACACACTTCCGGCTGCGGGGACCGGAATTTCTGATAATCTACCATGAGAAGTTCAAGAAGGCTGCGGACAAGTTGGCCAAATGGAAGAACACACGTGGTCTTCGAACGAAGACCGTTTCCATAAACACCGTCGGAAACAGCGTCGCCAAAATCAAGGGCTACATCCGTAATGCGTCAAAGGCTCCGTCCCGACTGCGCCATGTCCTGCTGTTCGGTGACGTCAACACGATTAAAACAGAAAACATCACGGGTGGCAAGTTCGGCAGCAACGTCACGGATTACTATTACTCAACCGATACCGACCCGAAGGGACCCAGGGACTGCGTACTGCCGAGGCTCTCCATAGGCCGTATCCCCGTACGCACCGCCAAGGAGGCCATGGCGGTGGCTGATCAGACCATCTCCTACGAAAAGAACCCGCCTGTAGACCACGACTACTACGACAGGATGTCCTTTGCCGCCTATTTTCAGGACAGCTCCCACGACGGCAAGGCCGACAGGGGCTACATGAAGACCATGGAAAGTATCCGCGAACACATGACAACCCTCGGGTTTGACGTAGAAAGGATATACGTCTCCGACAATCCGAACCCGCAGCTATACAGAGACGGCACACCAGTCCCGCAAGAAGTAGTTGACGCCATAACCGACCCTACTACAGCGACCAACGCGCTCATCGACGCGACCACAGAGGGACAACTAATGACCGCACACAGGGACCATGGAGATGACAACGGATGGGCCCATCCCTCATTCAAGATGAGCCACCTGAATAATATCACCAGCGACGTCCCCACGATGTTCTACAGCATCAACTGTCTGACCGGGCACTTTGACCTGAGTGGCGCAAGGGATTGTTTTGCAGAGAAGATACTCAAGATGAAAGGTGGTGCCCCCTCGCTAATCGCTGCAACCAGACTATCCCACACCTGGCTTAACGACTCCCTGATGAAGGCGCTATTTGATGCCATGTGGGGAGGAGTTCTGCCAACCTTCCCGGGCACGACCACCAGCTATCCGGTCAAACGAAACCGCCTTGGCGACGTCTTGAACTATGGGAAGTCATACCTGCCTGTCAAGAAGAGCGGAAGCCCAGAGGCAATCAAAGACCACTTCGAGATCTACCACGTTGTAGGTGACCCGACAATCGAGCTGTGGAGGGACCAGCCACTCCAGATACGGCTCCGGGCTATATTATCAAACGGCTTTCTCAGCATCAAATTGTCGGCCTGTCCCAAGAACAGCGTCATAACCGTCTGGTGGAAGGACAAGATGCTCAAGAGGCTTGAGCCCTCCTCAACGCACATGAAAGTGGCTTTAAAAGACATCCTCCCGCCTCCGAGACCGGGTCGACGGCCGATACGGCCGGGGGTCTCCGTATGTTTTTGGGCACCGGGATACCGTTTTTGCCAGGTCATGCCCAAGCCCGGTATAGGACCGCTGCGTCCTCCGGTTTAACCTCTGGGGGGGGGCCGGCTGAGGGCGGACGTCGCCCTAAGGCAAAAGGTCTACTTCTCACCGCCCAGAAGCCTTTTGCGCAGGAGGCGGCGCTTGATGTGGGCGATGGAGCGGGGCGGGTCAAGCTCCTTGGGACAGCACTGGCAAGCGAATACGTTATGGCACCTCCAGGCGCCGTAGGGGCCGTCCGCCTGCTCTATCCTCTGGATGTGGGCGCCGTCGCGAGAATCCCTCACAAAGCGGTCTATCTTTAAGAGTGCCGCAGGGCCGATATACTCCTCACTGGTAAGGGTAACCGGGCATGCGGAATAGCAGCTTGCACACTGGATGCAGTCAATCACCACGTTTAATTCCTCCCTGTCCTCCTGGCTCTGTACACGCTCCTTTTCCGGCGGGGGCGAGCCGGGGACCAGGTAGGGCCTTACGAGCTCATATTTCTCCCAGAACAGGTCCATGTCCACGCACAGGTCTTTCTCCACCTCCACGTGGGCAAGGGGCCTGATGGTGATTTCTTGCGTCCTGAGCGATGCTATCTGCGTGTTACAGGCAAGCCTGTGCTTACCATTTATGTGCATAGCGCACGAGCCGCATACGCCCGACCTGCACGAGGATCTAAAGGCCAGGGAGCCGTCCAGCTTCTCCACTATATAAAAAAGCCCGTCCAGGACGGTCAGGTCCTTCTTCTCGTACGGTACACGAAAGGTCTCGAATTGAGGCCCTTTGCCCGAATCAGGGTCATAGCGCAGAATGTTGAATATTACGTCACCCACTAATATTTCCTCTCTTCCAGTTTAAACGGCCCGGACCGGACCTCACTGTGCTGCAGTCTGGCGCCGTCTCTGGAATAAAAGGCCAGGGTATGCCTCAGCCACTTTTCATCGTCCCTCCTGGGGAAATCAGTGCGGAAGTGAGAGCCCCTGCTCTCTTCCCTGGCGAGTGCGCCCGCCACCACGGCATCGGCCACGTCCAGGCTCCCCTCCAGCTCAAGGGCCATCTGTAACGAGAGATTCCACCTCCTGCCCCTGTGCCGAAGCGCGACGTTCCTGAACCGCTCCCTAAGACCTTTTATGCATGCCAGCGCCTCTGTAAGGCTCCGTTTATCACGAAATACGCCCACCTTCCCGGCCATGACCTCTGTCATCTCTTTCTTGATATCAGCAACGTCCTCCCCGTCTTCCCTTCCCAATAATCTTCCTATCTTCTCTTCAGACCTTTTTTTGGCCTCTGCATCT
>JAUXLO010000093.1 GCA_030623665.1 Planctomycetota bacterium | reverse complement strand
GGCGAGGGCAGGCGGAAGCCGTGCGCCACCAGGGTCTCCTTCCTTGAGCGGTCTCCGTTGTACATGCCCCCAATCTGGGGGACGGTTACGTGAGATTCGTCCACTATCGTGAAAAAATCTTTGGGGAAGTAATTAATCAGTGTGGAGGGCGGTTCACCGGGGGCACGGCCGCTTATGTGTCTGGAATAATTCTCTATGCCGTGGCAGTAGCCCGTCTCTTTTATCATCTCCATGTCGTAGCGGGTGCGCGCCTCAAGGCGCTGGGCCTCCAGGTGCTTGCCCCTGGACCTGAGCTCGTCAAGCCACCATACCAGCTCCTTCTCTATGGACGCCACCACGCCGTCTATCTTGCCCTCCGGCATCACGAAATGCTTTGCGGGATAGATCTCCAGAGAATCCTCCTGGCTGAGCACCTCGCCGGTCATGGGGTCTATTGCCGTGAGGCGGTCTATCTCGTCCCCGAAGAATTCTATCCTGTAGCCGCACTCCTCATAAGAGGGGAACAGCTCCACCACGTCTCCCCTGACGCGGAATGCGCCCCGTTCAAAGGCCAGGTCGTTGCGCTCGTACCGTATATCTATCAGCTTTTTCAGTAATGCGTTGCGCTCTATCTCATCACCCCTGCTGATGGGCACGTACATCTCCTGGTACTCCTCGGGCGAGCCCAGTCCGTAGATGCAGGAGACGCTGGCCACTATTACCACGTCCCTGCGGGTCATAAGGGCGCTGGTGGCGGCCAGCCGCAGCCTGTCGAGCTCCTGGTTTACGGTGGCCTCTTTCTCTATATAGATGTCTCTCTGGGGGATATAGGCCTCGGGCTGGTAGTAGTCGTAGTAGCTGACGAAGTATCTGACCGCATTATGGGGGAAAAATTCCTTGAACTCGCTGTAGAGCTGGGCGGCCAGTGTCTTGTTGTGGGACATAACGAGTGTGGGCCTGCCCAGGGCCTTGATGACGTTTGCCATGGTGAAGGTCTTGCCCGAACCGGTCACGCCCAGAAGTGTCTGTCGCTCCTCGCCCCTCTTAAAGCCCTCCGTGAGTTTCTTTATCGCCTTGGGCTGGTCACCTCTGGGGCTGTAGGCAGATGCTAATTTGAACTTAGCCACCCGTCCTTCTCCGCATCCTCGCTGTCGTGTTCCCTGTCGTCTACTTTTATTGAGTCTCTGATTGCCTCAAGGGTCTTGGGCGAGATACCGTCTACGTCTAGCAGCTCCTCCACGTCTTTAAAAGGGCCGTGTTCTTCGCGATATGCTATGATGGCCTTTGCCCTCTTCTCACCTATCTGAGGCAGTGGCAGGAGCTGGTACCACTCTACGGTATTTATGTCCAGCCTCAGCGACAGTTCTCCGGGGTTCTCTTTTAGGACCTTTATTTCCCCTGAGCCAAGGTGGTTGTCGGTGACGAATTTTATGGAAATGCCGATTATGAGGGTGGAGAACAGTACGCAGAGCACTACAAATTCCCTGCGAGAGAGTTCCAGGGGCTCTAGTTTTTTTGGTAACTTCATCTTTCCTGTTGGTTTAAGGGGACAAACCGGCCTTCAACACCGATTCTATTTACACAAAATCGCCTGGTCAAGGAAATTCGGTGCTCGTTTTTCCCTTGAAATGGCTGGATTGGCTAATGTAAAATCAGGAGCAACCGTATCTTAAGTAAAAGATTTGGTGTGCTGCAGAAAGGTAAAGGAGGTTTTATGAAGGTTAGGAAGGCCGTACTGCCCGTAGCCGGTCTGGGTACCAGATTCCTGCCCGCCACCAAGGCCTCGCCCAAGGAGATGCTGCCCATGGTCGATAAGCCTGTGATTCAATACGTGGTGGAAGAGGCGAGACTCTCTGGCATAGAGCAGGTAATAATGGTAACGGGCAGGGGTAAGAGGGCCATTGAGGACCACTTTGATACCTCATACGAGCTCGAGAGCCTTCTTGAAAAGAAGGGTGACCACAAGCTCCTCAGGGAGATGAGGGCGATCTCAAACCTTATCTCATTTTGCTTCGTCCGTCAGAATGAGGCCCTGGGGCTTGGGCACGCCATCCTCTGCGCTAAAGAGGTGGTCGGGAACGAACCCTTTGCGGTAATGCTGGGAGATGTGATAATGGATTCCGACAAACCCGCCCTTAAGCAGGTACTCGATATACATTATCGCTTTAAGGGGCCTGTAATCGCCGTAGAAGAGGTTGAGCAATCTGAGGTGAGCCACTACGGAATAATAAGGCCCGAAACGCTTGAGGACGGTGTTTACAAGATACTTGATATGGTCGAGAAGCCGAAGCCGGAGGAGGCGCCCTCAAACCTGTGCATCTCAGGGAGGTATGTCCTTCCCCCGGAGATATTTGGTCTCCTCGAACAGGCCGCGCCCGGCAGCATTGGTGAGATACAGCTTACGGATGCCCTGAAGGCCCTGGTGGGTATGGGGCCGGTTTACGGCTGCCGTGTAGAAGGAAGGGTGTACGACACCGGGAGCAAACTGGGCTTCTTGCAAGCCACGGTCGAGTTGGCGCTGAAGAATCCGGAGTTTGGCGACGACTTCCGTAATTATCTGAAGGGCTTAAAATTATAAAGCCCCCCGCCATCTCAGCCACCCTTAATATGATATGAGGTCTTTGATAGATATTTATTTTGTCTGAGTGCCATGAGCAAAGAGACGCAAAGCATTCGCCTGGACTTTAATAACATGATGGCCGGGCATGTCGGCGAGGGACGTGGGATAACCCGCACGGAACTTGAGGACGTACGCGGTCAGGCACGGAAGTGCTTCAGGGATTTGATGGAAGAAAGGTCCGGAGGACTCTGCGAGTTCCTCAACCTACCCTATGACAGAGGCGCCGTTGCAAGGGTATCAGAGGTGGCTGATGACGTTAAGGGGAGGAGAATTGAGGATTTTGTGGTGCTGGGGATAGGGGGTTCTGCCCTCGGCAATATTGCACTGCACATGGCCCTGAACGACCCCATTTATAATGAGCTCCCGGAGATAAGGATGGGACGCCCCAGGGTCCACGTCATAGACACCGTCGACCCGGACATATTTGACGGTCTGCTTACACTGGTTGATCCTGAAAAGACGGTGTTCAACGTCATCTCCAAGTCCGGAACTACCGTAGAGACAGCGGCGCAATTCCTTATTGTCAGAGATTTCTTGAGAAGAAAACTCGGGAGCGATTACGGAAGAAACCTTATAGCCACCACCGGCCCTGCGGGTGGGGCGTTGAGGCGGATTGCCGACGAAGACGGGTATACCACCCTTGACATACCCGAAGGTATAGGGGGGCGGTTTTCCGTGCTTACCCCCGTGGGTTTATTATCGGCCGCAGTGAGCGGCATAGACGTTGAAGCGATTCTGTCCGGCGCGGCCGCTATGGACAAGCGCTGTAAGTCTGACGACATTAAACAGAACCCGGCCCTTATGAACGCCGTATTACAGTACCTCAGCTACAACAAGGGCATGCATATCTCCGTTATGATGCCTTATTCGTCCAGGCTGGAGGGTGTGGCAGAGTGGTACTGTCAGTTGTGGGCGGAGAGTCTGGGCAAGAAACTGTCCGTAGACGGCAAGGTGGTCAACTGCGGGCCAACCCCTGTCCGCGCCCTGGGCCCCACAGACCAGCACTCACAGTTGCAGCTCTATATGGAGGGGCCCTTCGACAAGGTCGTAACGTTCATTGCCGTTGGCATATTTACATCCTCTATAAATATCCCTAACGATATACCGGATAAGAGCTTAGCTTATCTTTCAGGTCGCTCCCTTGCAGGGCTTATGGAGGCGGAAAGGCTTGGGACCCAGGCCGCACTGACCGAGGGCGGACGCCCCAACTGTACAATATATCTGCCGGAGATTTCTGCCTTTTATATAGGCCAACTGCTTTATTTCTTCGAGCTTCAGACCGCCTTGGCGGGGAAGTTGTTTGCTGTGAACCCGTTCGACCAGCCCGGCGTCGAGGCGGGTAAGGTAAACGCAAATGCCCTCCTGGGTAAAAAGGGGCTTGAGGACAGGAGAAAGGAGCTGGAGCAGTCTGTCAGAAGGTATCAGGAGGGAGAAACGGGAGAGGAATATATCATTTAGGTCTCCCCGTTTTTTGACCTGCCGGGCTTTTACAGGGGAACACCAGGAAAATTTCTTTATTTGAAAAAAAAGTCCTTGACGTAAGGTGATATGTAGTTATAATTTGCGCAGTGGGTGGCTGGCACTGGTTCTTGCATAGCGAATGGCAAATGTCATTATCAAAAACAAGGAGCTCAAGAGAACCCTAAAGGATGTCTCTGCCCTCCTGAACGATGTAGAAGATTACTTCTCCCGCACGGGCCATACCGATATCCAGAAAAAGATTCGGGACATGGCCAAACAGATGGCCGAGCCGTTTTATATAATAATTGCGGGGGAATATAACGCCGGCAAATCCACCTTTGTAAACGCCCTCCTCGGCAAAAAGATTCTGCGAGTAGGCCCTACACCCACTACCCACAACATCGTCCTTCTTACCCATGGCGACAGCTTCAGCCAGGAGCAGTTGAACGAAAACCTCTCACGCGTCACCTACCCGTCGGAGAGCTTAAAAGAGATTACCCTGGTTGATACCCCCGGCACCAACTCCATATTTGTAGAGCACGAGGACATAATAGAGAACTTTATACATCGTGCAGAGCTTGTAATCTTTATTACCTCTTCAGACAGGCCCCTTACCGAGAGCGAGAGGAAGTTTATACAGCTCCTCAAGGGGAAGTGGGGCCGCAAGGTGCTCATTGTGCTAAATAAGGCAGACTTGAAGTCTGAGGAGGAGCTTAACGAGATTATCCCGTTTATTGAGAAAAACTGTTATAAACTCCTTGGTTTTGACCCCAAGGTTATTACTATCTCCAGTTTGAGTGCTACTACGGCCAAGTCTAACCAGGACAAGGAATTACTTCGCAAAAGCAATATAGAAGAGATAGAGGAATTTATATTTGAGAAGATGGACTTTGACGTAAAGATGGAGTTGAAGTCCCTCAGCCCTCTGCGTTTCCTCTCCAATGTTTTCTCTGATCGCAAGATGGACCTGGAGACAAAAATCGCCCGTTATAATTCGGAGATAGCGGGCATAGAACGCCTGGAGGCCAGGCTGAAGAGCAAGAGAGAGGACATGCAGGAGTACGCAAAGAAGTATAAGCTGGAGATAGAGGCGGCCTTCTCCCGGTTGAAGGAACGGCTGGACACGTTCCTTGGCTACCACATGACCACCCGTGCGCTGATGGCCTCGATGTTCTCCAGGGAAAAGATAGGCGACAAGTTCAAAAAGGAGATGACCAGCCTTTCCAATCCCCTGCATGATTTGGACAGGGTGATAGATGATGCCGTTGATTACATAACAAGGAATAACAGGGCCCTCTGGGAGATAGCCCTTGACTATAAGAAGATGGAGAGTGCCAAGGGAGACGTAGAGAGCCTTGGCGAACACAGCTTCGAGGACAGGAAGAATGAACTGCAGTTCGTCCTCAAAGAGCACTCAAGGGAGTATCGCGAGTTTGACCTGGTCAATGAGTCAGACAGGATAAAGGCGGTGGCCCAGGGGGGGCTGGTGAACTTCGTCGCCATGGAGGGAGCTGCCATAGCGGCCGTTGCCGGTTTCGGCTACCTGCTCACGTTCTTCCTGCCTGCAGCGATAGTAATGGTGGCTGCCTTGGCGCTGGCCGGCGTGGGGTTTACGGTGATACCTCACAAACGAAAGACATACCGCACCGAGATCTTTAAGCGCATCGACAACCTCTCGGACAGGTGTTCAAACTTTACTACGTCCGAACTGAATAAGGCGATAGACAGGGTGATTGAGGATATTGAGAATACCGTGGCCTGTTTCCGGGACGTACGCTGGTCTGAAAGGGATATGTGCATGAAGCATCTTGCCGAACTCAATAAACTTTCTGACAGGGTAAGGGGACTGATAGGAAAAAGCTCCGTCGACATAAAATAGACCCACACCTATACACCTTCCTTGCCAAACCTTATGTAACCGGTTTCTAACCGTTGGGATATTTCTGCTCCGTAATCCTCTATCTGCAATGCTTTTTGGAATAGGTTATGACGTCCATAAGCTGGTGAAAGGCCGCAGGCTGACGCTGGGCGGTATCGTTATTGACTACCCTCTGGGCCTGGAGGGCTACTCCGACGCCGACGTGGTCATTCACGCCGTGTGTGACGCGGTGTTAGGGGCAGCCGCATTGGGGGATATAGGAGAACATTTTCCCGACGATGACCCCAAATGGAAGGACGTCTCAAGCCAGGTACTGCTCGAGCAGGTTGCAGAGCTGACCAGGAAAAAGGGTCTAACGACCAACAACGTGGACGTCGTGATAATCGCCCAGGTGCCCAAGCTCGGGGCGAAGAAGACGGAGATGAGGGATAAGATGGCCCGGCTCCTGGGCATATCCCCTGACCGTGTAAACGTGAAGGCCACCACCACGGAGGGACTGGATGCTATCGGGCAGGGTAAGGCGATTGCGGCCCAGGCCGTGGTAGGACTTCGTGAGGTTTTAGATTGACAGGGTTTGGGAGCGGGCATAATATAGCCGTTGTTGAGCGCCGATATCTGGCGTGAGCCGTGTCGCCTTTTAAAGCCGTCGTGGGGTACATATAACGTACGACAGAGCGATGGCGCGCAGCAGAGACACAGGTACTTAACATAGGCATCAAGACATGGTCTGGCGGTATATCAAGAAATGGCGTGCTACGCCTGAAAACTATGAGCAGGAGGTGCGTGAGCGCGGCACGGACGCCTTTGAAAAGGCGAAAGCTGCTGAGGAGTCTGCAGAGGGAGATGAAGTCCGCAGCGACGATGTGCTGGTAGAAGAGGAAGCCCCCGAAAGGGCAGCACCTCCCCGGGAGGAAGAGAGGGAGGGATATTATGAAGAAGAGGAGGAGGAAGAAGAATCCCTCGGCGGCGTATTCATCTCCGACAAGAAGGTAAGGGGTGGATTCAAGAAATTCGGCATATCGCTGCTTTCCCTGTTCCTGTTGCCCTGGATCCTCGCCTTCGGGATAGCCGTCCTCGCCCTCGTATCCCTGGTAGTGTTTCCCATTGCGATGTCACTGTTCCCCATATTCCTGGTGGCGCTCTTCATATTCGT
>JAUXLO010000090.1 GCA_030623665.1 Planctomycetota bacterium | reverse complement strand
GGTCTCCCACCACTCCACCGCCCAGCGCGATTATCAGCCCCTTGCGGTCCACCTCGTGCTCGAATAGCCTCTTGTACAGGTCTTCCGCCATTGATAAGGACTTTTGTTCTTCCCCAGGGTCAATGGATATTACCGCCACCTCCGACTTGTGAGAACGGAGGCCCTTTGTTACAATATCCCCGTAAAAACGCTCCACGTTCTTGTCGGTTATAATTATGACCTTAGTTACGTCTGGATATTCCTTGAGAAGCCTGCCGAGTTCTCCTAAGACCCCGGCAGAGATCTGGATCTTGTAGCTTCTTGAACCTAGACTTACCCTTACCGTTTTCATATCATTTCCTTTACCCGCTCTCCATTTGCGGGGTTGGATTCGAAGCATATAATTTTAAGGGCATTATGTCAAGGTACGTTTGAATGCAATTTGGCTCTTACGAACAGGCGCTTGCGTTCCTCTTCCAGGCGATAGATTACGAGAAGCAGACCAAGTATAAGTACGACATACCAGGTTTTGACCTGGACCGTGTAGAGCGCCTTTTGTCTCAGGCAGGAAACCCGCACAGAGGGCTTGCTGCAGTTCACGTGGCCGGCACCAAGGGTAAGGGTTCCACGGCAGCCATGATAGCACGCTTCTTGAGTGAGGCGGGCCTCAAGGTAGGGCTCTTTTCCTCGCCGCATCTGATACACCTCGAAGAGAGGATAAAGGTGAATGGCGAGATGGTTGGAAAGGAGGAGGTCCGCAGGCTTCTTGGACGGCTGAGGCACTATATAGTGAAGGAACGGCAGAGGGACCTGCTCCTTGCCCCGACGTTCTTTGAGATCGTTACCGCACTTGCGCTGATGTATTTTAGGGATATGGGGGTGGATTGGGCGGTGCTTGAGGTGGGTATGGGCGGCAGGCTTGATGCTACCAACGTGATAAGGCCCAGCGTGTCCGTCATTACAGGGATAGGTTTTGACCATATGGATAAATTGGGCGAGACCCTGGGACAGATAGCCGGAGAAAAGGCTGGTATAGTTAAAGAAGGTGTGCCGGTAGTCTCCTCTCCCCAGCCCCATGAGGCCCTTGAAGCTATTGAGAAGAAATGCAGTGAAAACGGTGCGCGGCTCTATCTTGTAGGCAGAGACATAGAGATTCTTGGTCTGAAAGGTCTTGCGCTCGATGGCCTCGTGTGCGGCATAAAGACGTGGAAGAGGGTGTATAATAATATGCGGCTTCCGCTTCTGGGCGACCATCAGGCGGAGAACCTGGCCTCGGCCACGGGTGCGGTGGAGGTGTTGGCAGAGCATGGTGGCATTCCGTGGGACGAGGCGGTGGCGGTGAAGGCGTTACGAGGTCTGCAGTGTCCGGCCAGGATAGAGGCGGTCTCTAAGCGACCGCTTGTAATCTTAGACGCCGCCCATAACGTTTCTTCCATGCATGCCCTCGTAGACACCCTAAGAAAGGCCGTGAGTTTTGACAGGTTGATACTGGTGTTGGGCCTGTCAATGGACAAGGATTTGGAGGGGATATTTGAGGAGGTAGTGCCTATGGCACATAAGGTGGTTCTGACTGCCGCCGACCTGCCCAGGTCCGTGCCGCCACGGCTGCTGGCGGAAAGGATGGGAGCGTATCTACGCAAGGGTGGAGAGTGCCTGGTGGCGGATGACCCGCGCGAGGCGCTGAAGCAGGCAAAGGAACTTGCCCGGCCGGAGGACTGTATATGCATAACAGGTTCCTTTTACCTGGCAGGTGAGATAAAGGAACTACTTGAGAGTGAAGCATTGCAGGAACATTAAACTGTGAGGCGGGGGTAACCCTGCCCCTACAATGTCCTTCTCCGCCTAAGGCGGAGAAAGATGACGTAACGTCTTGAGCCTCTGCCGGGCCTTCGTCTTTCCCCTCCCTCGAGGTAGGGAGGTAGAGGGAGGGTGAGACAAGTAATTTTCCTATCGAGGAGGATGGCAGCGTTACATCATTACCTGAACAGGATACTAACCGTGCTCATTTACAATGCCTGCCGTAAAGACGTAGACCTCTGTGTCGGCTTCCTTCCAGGCGTCAGGGCCGAGCCCCGCCTTCCCCAGACAGCAGCATGACAGGAACTCCTGCTTCGACCAGCCCTTTTCCTTAGCGACCTGGGGGAGGAGGCATCCGACACTATCGCCCTTCTTTACGTATATGCCGTGCCTGCCGAGCTGGAAGTCCAGGGGGTTGGAGATCTTCTTCAGAGAGGATATTACTGAAACCTCTAGATCTATTTCGCTTAGTTCTGATTCGTTTAGGTGCTCATCCTTGAACCGTGGGTCTTCGGTAGCGGCGGCGACGGCCATCTCCTTAACGAGCTGGTAGAGGGGTATATCTGAGATGAATCGGCCTATGCAGCCTCGGAGCGCACCGCGTTTTTTTATGGTAACAAATGCGCCGTGGAGATGATGGAGCTCCGGGTTGTTAACCGTAAATTCAGGTGTGGGTTCTCCCCTTACTATAGCCTCTACACTTTGTCTGGCTATGTCCAGGAGCCTCTTGTGTATTGCGGCTTCCTTCTGAATCTCTTCTTCGTCTGTTACTACTTCGTTCATCACTAACAACTATTTCCTGCTACTGCTAAGCCCTTCATGTAGCTCTTCGTGAATAACCGTGGCGGTAAAGACATAGAATTCCATGTTCTCATTCCACCAGGCGTGCCAGGGCAGCCCCGCTTTGTTGCACAGGTTGCGCAGTGTCTCATTTCGGTTCCAGCCCTGCTCTGTTGCCACGTGCGGGAGGAAGACCGCCTGATAGCCTCCCAATCTTATTAAAATCCCCTCTTCTCCGACATGGAAGTCCTCGGGCCCGTTAATTTTTTTAAGGGGGCTGAGTACCGATATCTCTATATCTATGTCTTCCAGTTCTTCCTCTTTTACCGGGGTGAAACGCATGTCACTAGAGGCAGAGTTAACCGTGTTCTCCATTACCGCATGCCACAGGGACGTCCTTGGCTGTATGTGACCTATGCAGCCCCTTAGTCTGCCGTCTTTTTTCAGGGTGACAAACGCGCCGCTTTTTTCCTTTAGTTTTGGTGTCAGGTTGTATTCTGTGATGTCGGGGCGGCTTTTTGTTTGCGTATAGGTTTCCAGGGTGTCTCGGGCGATGCCCAGTAGTATTTGACTCTCTTCGTCTGTAATGAGGTCCTGTGTTTGCGTGAAGCCGCCTGTTAACCGTGCATTTCCTTTTGTTGCCCTTTTGTCCTCTTCTGGAGTGTAGTCTGCCGGGATGAGGTAGCGGCTGGATGCGGGTGTCTTTAGTGCCTTGCCCGTCTTCTTTCCCGCCGGGACGGTAAAGATTATGGAGACGTAACTAACCGAGTAGGTGAAATCTTCTTCCATCCTGCCGGACGTGTCATATTTCAGCAAGGTGCCCTGGGCATCATCGGGCAGGAGTTTTATGAGCACTGCTATTGGTGTGGACCCACAGACGGTTATCCCCGTCTCTTTCCTGTAGTCAACAAAGCCGTCAAAATTCTTCTCAAGAATCTCGTCTATGGCCCCGTAGTCAAGGTTATGGATGTTCTCTTCTATTTTGCTGGAGAAGGGTACGTAGCCAAATCTGCGCCCGTAGTGGGTAAAGTCGGAGCTGGCCACGACCAGTGTGCTGTCATCGAGGTAAGGCTTAATGGCGTCAGCTACCTTGCTGTAGTCGTCGTCCATGAGAAGCCCCACCAGTAACGGCACCGCTTTGAATTCACCAAGAACCGTTTGCAAAAAGGGAAGTTGTGTTTCCATAGAATGTTCGTTCTTATAGGCCCCCGTATAATAACCGAACAGCTTGATTGAATCGGAACTGGGAGAGTTATTAACGAGTTCCTGGCAGACCTCTTTATCTATCTCTATCTCTCCCAGTGGGGTCTTATATCGAGAGGCGTTTAGAACGGCCACCCCCCTGTATCTCTTGCCATAATGGCTTGGGGCAAGTATGACGACCCTTTTGTAGTCCCGGCCCTTGATGGCGCTGAAACCGTAGGCAGCCACTCCCCCTGAGTAGTCATACCCGGCGTGTGGAGAGATAATTGCCATGGGCCTTCCGGGGAGTTCTTCCTTTATTACCTTTTCAAGCTTCAAGGCAATCATCTTTTGCAGGTTGTCCTCCGCCCTGGGGTAGAAGAAACCCGACACCCTCGGTCCAAAGGTTTCGACCTCCGGCTTATCGGACTGGGCAAAGAGGGGAGGCGATAATACCAGGAGGATTGTTATGAGGATTATGGCCGGTCTGTACATGATAGCTTACTGGCTCGAAAAGGACGTAATAAGTATATACCCTAATATAAGCAGCACCACGAAGGCAATAGAGAGCATGTTGAAGTACTTCTCTATAAAAGTCTTTACCCTCTCACCAAAGAAATATATTAGGGCGCCTTCCGCCATGAATCTTGTACCTCTACTCAATATTGACGCCAGCACCAGAGTAGAAAACTTAATTTTACATACTCCTGCTGCGATAGTAAAGAGTTTATATGGTATGGGGGTAAAACCGGCAATGGCTATGGCAGCGAAGGCGTTTTCGTGGAACTGTGTGCTTACGTAGTCAAACTCCTTCTGTAGGTCATAAAAATTTATGATAGGCTTACCCACACGTTCGAACATTTCGTAACCGATGACATATCCAAGGCATCCTCCAAGTACAGAGCCGGCGCAGCAGACGAGGGCGTATCGAAAGGCCTTTGACGGTATGGCCAGCGCCATGACGATGAGCAGTATGTCCGGGGGGATGGGGAAAAAAGACGCCTCGGCAAAGGCTACCGCAAAGAGAGACGGCGTGGCATAGGGTGTCCCCACCCATTGGAGCGTCCAATCTTGAAGTCTCTTAAACAGTGTAGCTCCCGTATCTTTCATGTTCGGAAGTGGGTCTGTTTCCACATCAAACGCAGGTAATCTTTATACCGTTCCGTGACAGTAGAGCAGCGCATACTCCATCGCCCTCGACCTGATGGCCGTTTCTAAATATTGTGCCGAGGCCGCAAGACGGACTCTTGCCCTTAAGATAGGCACTGGTTATGTTAAAAAGCCGTACAAGTTTTTTTGACTCCGTCGCCCCGCGGACAAAGGGTACAGTAACGTCTTCGCCATCTTCGCCGATGACCCTGGCCTTGTGGGCCAGGACATCGTGCCCGTCACCACCGATTATCTCTGCGCTGGGTCTTGGGGTGGAAAGCCCCCCCATTTGCTCGGGACAGAAGGGCAGGAGGTTGACGCCCTTTAGTGACGCCAGCAGGTCATCATCTTTCTCGGTACTGCCGTCGTGTCTGCACTCCAAACCGACAAGGCATCCGCTTATTAAGATCATCTCAGGGTGTCCTTTTATAAGACCCTAGTAGTTTTGTGGGAGCCGGCAGGGTCCATAGCGGAGTCAATCACAAGATATTATTAAAATTAAAGATAAACAACTTTGAAAAGGAAAGTCAAGGGAATTCTAGTCGGTGGAAATTGCTTGACTTGACCAATGCGCTATGATATTATTTTTTGTTTATAGAGGACGCGTAAAGCATTTTAATTCGTTGTTACATTTACACTTACATGCTTCGGTCTCGAAGCAATGATTTAAGGGGCCCTCTTGCGTAGTGACATTATAAAGGTAGGACTGGAGCGCGCCCCTGCCAGGTCCCTTCTCTTTGCTACAGGTCTGGACAAGGAGGACTTAAAGAAGCCCTTCATAGGGGTGGCCAGTAGCTACACCGAGCTTATTCCAGGACATGTGCATATGAGACGCCTGGAGACGGCCATAGGGAAGGGCGTCCATGCAGGTGGCGGGGTGAGTTTTATATTTGGTATCCCTGGGATATGCGACGGCATAGCGATGGGGCACCCGGGTATGCGCTACTCTCTGGCCATAAGGGAGGTGATAGCGGATGCCATCGAATGTGTGGCCAGCGCACACTGCTTGGATGGTCTGGTGCTGCTTACCAATTGTGATAAAATTACCCCGGGGATGTTGATGGCCCTGGCCAGGCTGGACATACCCGGCATAGTGGTAACAGCCGGCCCCATGTTGTGCGGTAATCTCAGGGGAAAGAGACTCTCTCTGGTAGGTGACACGTTTGAGGCAGTGGGGAGGAGACGAAAGGGGGATATCTCTCAGGAGGAGATGGACCGGCTGGAGATGGAGGCGTGTCCGGGGGCAGGTTCCTGTCAGGGCCTTTACACGGCCAATACCATGGCCTGTTTGACCGAGACCATGGGCATGTCACTGCCTGGTTGTGCGGCCGCCCTGGCCGTCTCTGCGGAAAAGGACAGGATTGCCTACAAGAGCGGGCAGGTAGCGGTCAGGCTGGCCAAGGACGATGTGACCTCACGAACCATAATGACCCCGGAGGCCTTTGAGAATGCGCTGGTGATGGACATGGCCCTGGGTGGGTCTACTAATACGTGTCTTCATCTACCTGCCATAGCAAGAGAGGCCGGCTCGGAGATAACCCTGGACCACTTTAATGAAACAAGTAAGCGGATACCTCACCTGGTTGACCTTGTGCCCAGTGGAAAATATTTCCTTGAGGACCTGTACTATGCGGGGGGTATTCCGGCCGTTTTGAAGAGGCTGGCGGGGGATCTCAATGACTGTATGACGGTGAGCGGGAAGAGGATATTAGAGATTGCGGAGGAGGCGGAGCTTACTGACGAAAAGGTTATAAAGAGCAAGAAGGAGGTCGCCGGCCAGGAAGGCGGTATAGCCGTCCTTTATGGCAACCTTGCCCCGGAGGGCGCTGTTGTCAAGCAGAGTGCGGTGCTGCCGGAGGCCCGGTATTTTAAGGGCCATGCCAGGGTCTTTACCAGAGAAGAACAGGCAATGAAGGCCATAATGAACAGGGATATTGGCCCCGGGAGCGTGGTGGTAATCAGGTATGAGGGGCCACAGGGTGGTCCCGGTATGAGAGAGATGCTTTCACCCACTGCGGCGCTGGTGGGGATGGGCCTTGAGACCTCGGTGGCCCTTCTGACAGACGGACGCTTTTCGGGTGGCACACGCGGGCCGTGCGTTGGGCATGTCTGCCCCGAGGCCATGGTGGGAGGTCCGATTGCCCTGGTTGAAGAAGGCGATGAAATTACTATAGATATACCGGCCCGTAGCTTGGAACTCCATGTGTCAGAGGATGTTCTTCAGAAGCGCAGGAAAAGATGGAAGCCCATCGTACCTCAGGTAAACGGCTATCTAGCCAGGTATGCCCGGCTCGTTAGCGCCGCCAGCAAGGGGGCCGTGCTGGATGCCAACCACTACCCGGTAGTGTAATGGTAGCACTAGAGATTTTGGATCTCTCAGTGGAGGTTCGAGT
>JAUXLO010000089.1 GCA_030623665.1 Planctomycetota bacterium | reverse complement strand
TATCTTCCCGATGTCATGGAGAAGGCCGGCCGTCGTAACGACATCTATCTCCTCATCAGAGAGTTTCAGGTGCCTTGCTATTGCACCAGCATAGTAGGACACCAGGTAGGAGTGGGTGGCCGTATATCCATCCTTTGCCTCAAGGGCGTTGACCAGGGCCTTGACGGATTGGACGTAACTGGTCTTCAAGTCCTTTGCGCTGCTTGATGCATAGCGCTCGTAATCGGCCACTGCTGTTTTTGACGCATTATCACCAGGCAGTTCCGGTCTTTTCTTAATCTCAGCCCAGCAAACTACGCGGTTTCTACCCCTCAATTTTGCCTCATACAGGGCGCTATCAGCACGATTAAGCATAGCATCAACAGAATCGACCCCCTCGTCCTGAGCATTGCTGATACCAAGGCTTGCCGTGATATTGACGGTTATCCCCTCCCCCAGCGTAAATACATTGCGTGCAATGGCCTGACGCAGCTTCTCTCCCGCCACTACTGCCCCTGCAGTATCGGTCTCGGGCAGGATGGCACAGAATTTCTCGCCGCCATATCTACCTACGATGTTTATAGACCGTAGCTGTTCCTTCAGGTATGAACCGAACTCCACAAGCACCTGATCCCCGACCTGGTGCCCGTATGTGTCGTTTATCGACTTAAAGTGGTCCAAGTCCAGCATCATTAAAGACAGGGGTTTGTGGAACCTCTTTGCCTTCTGGTACTCTATTGATAGACTGTCCATTATGTGGCGGTGGTTGTGCAGCGAGGTGAGGCCATCCGTTATCGAGAGTGTGTTCAGCTTCTGGTTGGCCTTTTCCAGCTCAAGGTTTGTTACCTGCAGGTTGTGCAGGAGCTGTTTGACCAGGATGCCCTGTCTGTGTTTCTCCCAGCCCAGCTTTATTCTGCTCAGTACGTCCTCAGGGTCCAGGGGTTTCGTTATATAATCAAAGGCACTAGACTTTATGGCCTCCACAGCGCTCTCTATGCCGGGCATGCCCATTATAATTATAGCCATCATTTCAGGGAAATGCTCCCTAATCCTTCTTACTACCTCCGTGCCCTCCATATCCCCCAGTTTCAGGTCTACGATAATGATATTAAAGAGCTCTTCTTCCACCCTTCTTAGGGCCTCGTACCCGCTGCCACAGCTTTTGCAGTAATAGCCTGCCGACTTGAGGGCCTCTTCCAGACCTAAACGCACCATGTGTTCGTCGTCCACAACCAGGATGGCGGGCCTTTCCAGGGACTCTTTGCCCTTCTCAGCAAACTTTTTCGCCAGCAGGGCCCGCTTCAAGGCAAAAAGGACGTCATCCTTCTTAAGGGGTTTTTCCAGGAAGTCAAAGGCCCCCAGCTTCATGACGGTAAGGGCCACCTCAATAGAAGAGTATGCGGTTATAAAGACCAGTGCAACGTCCGGGTCTTTTTCCCGTATAATCTTGGCTACATCGAGGCCGTCTATATCAGGCAATTTATAGTCCAGGATAACGGCATCATAGCTGTGGCCCTCGAGCATCTTCAGGCCGTCATTGCCTGTCTTAGAGATACTGACATCGTATCCCTCCCCTGCTAGAACGAGTGACAGGGATTTTTGGATGGACTCCTCATCATCTATAACGAGCACCTTCTCTTTTACCATATCAGTTTACCTTTGAAAAAATGGAGGTTGTTGCAGAAGCAAGCCGCCGTAGAAGAAATCGTTACATATATCTCCAACCCCAAGAATGTCAAGGGCAATCTTTACGTAGTTTACTTATAAAGACACGGGTAATATGTCGCATTCGACACGATATCTGACCTCTTTTACCGGGCAGGGTCGACGACTACACAGTGGGCGAGAAGGTCATTGTCTACCAAGCCCCATAAATAAATGTGGCAGCTACAGATTACAATCAGACCGTAACACTAATCGTAGCTGTTCGCCATAGGCCAATCTGCCTCAGGCACGACCTGATTTATCAGGCCCAGGCCATCGACCCCATATCACGCCTCAGACGGACCTACCCCTGCACAAAACTCATTTTAGCTAGACAACGACCGTAAAGGCCGTCTTATGAGCGATGACGGCCTCCCGGCAATCTAATGCTTGACAGCTTCTGCACTCCGTTTATACTATTGTCCTTGGAACCTGTTCTCAGGTATATATGGAGACGCAGTTCTGCGATACCACAAGATAACCGCCGAGATTAAGCACCCAATTCACTGAGCACTTTATGACTGAGATTGCGCAAAGAATAGAAGAGATTATCCGAGAGAAATCCTTATCGCAGAAGAATTTCTCCAGGGCACTGGGTTTTACCCCCGGGTATATGAACGACATCCTTCGGGGCAGGACCACCCCGTCAATCAGGGTCGTTGAACGGATATCTCAGATATTCAACGTATCGGCCGATTGGCTTCTAGCGGGAGATGCGTATCGATACGGTGAAAGACGGGGTAAACGTTGGCTTGACAAGGTGGAAGTTGTCACCCCAAGAGACCTCCAGGAGAGGGCAGGCAAATTTGGCAGGAGAAGGCATGACTTTGTTGCGGTGCCGCTGCTGAACAGCACAAAGCTGGCCACACTGTCCGGGAAGGCCGCCGACATAACCGGATACACCCCAAAGGAGTACTGTGTAGTGCCCCACAGACGTGTTAAGAGACCGGAGACTACCTTCTGTTACAGGGTCCGTGATAAATGCATGGAACCTACAATACCAGCAGGAAGCATCGTGGCTGTGGATTCCTCAGTTACGGCGCCTTCGCGTCTTAAAGGCAGGCTTTGTGCCGTCAGGGCAAGGCCCGTACCCCTTATACGCCGCCTTCGCGCCAGCAAGACCTACCTTGTCCTCGAGGCAGATAGTTACCCTGGCACCACTAAACCCATTCGCATTAAGAGTGACGCCACTAACCCCATAATCGGCAGGGTGGAATGGGTTTACTATCTCCGCGAATAGTTAACTACCTGACCCTCAGGCGGACATAGCCCTGTCGTGCCCCAAACCCGTCGGCCCAGGCAAGGCCCATATCTATAATCTGGCCTGACTCCACCTTTTCGAGGAGAAGGGCCAACTGCTCGAGGCTTGATACCTTGTATTCTCCCAGACTTCTTATAACATAGTCTGGCTTAATGCCAATCCTCCCCGCCGGACCAGCACCCTCCACGTCGGTTATCAAAACACCGCCCTTGACCCACCAGAGACCAAGGTGCTCGGCTATCTCAGGGGTCAGTTCCTGGACGTCGACACCCAGTCTGGCTCGCGCCAGCTCCTCAGCCGAAGGTACAGGGACGTCACCCAGTTCAAGAGAAAAACCCCTCTGCCTGCCACCTCTCTCCACCACTATATCCAGCCTATCCCCCGCCTCCTTCTTCAGCAAATACTTTTCAAACTCAAGCACTTCAACGACCGCCCTTCCATCAATCTCGAGCACTATGTCGTCCTCACGAAGACCCGCCTCGTCTGCCGGGCTGTCCTGCTCTATTGCACTAATCCTGACACCCTGCTGGGCCTTTGGCAGTTCTTCCACCGCAGCCCCCAACCAGACCCTGTTTATCCGCTGGAAGTCAAAGAGTTTTATCAGGGTTTTCCTGACCTTGTCCACCGGTATTGCAAACCCGATTCCCTGTGCCGCACCAATTATGGCTGCGTTTATACCGATAAGCTCACCGTTTATGTTCACCAAGGGGCCACCGCTATTGCCGGGGTTTATCAGGGCATCTGTCTGGATAAGCCCCTCGTACTTTACCTCGCCGGAGGTGCCCGGAAAGGTAAGGCTCCTGTCTGTGGCACTAACAACACCTATCGTCACCGAGTTCTTGAACCCAAACGGGTTGCCCAGTGCAACCACAGATTCTCCTATCATAAGGTCTTCAGACGTGCCCATCTTTACATATGGAAACGGTTCTGTGGAGTCTACCTTCAATACGGCCAGGTCGCTTGCGTGGTCAGAGCTGATCAACTCGGCGTCGTAGGTGGAACCATCTGACAGGGTAACAATTATCTTCGTCGCCCTGCTGATTACATGCTCGTTGGTCACTATATAACCCTCAGGGTCTATGATGACCCCGGAGCCCAGAGGCGTCTCCACCTTCTTCTTCTCGTACGCCCCGAAGAAATCCTTGAAGAAGTTTTCGAAGAATTCATCCCTATCCATAAAAGACGGGCCAACACGCCCCACTGTCACCATGCGCTCAGTGCTTATGTTTGCCACGGCGGGGCCCGCCTTCTCCACCGCAATGACTACAGCATTCCTCCTCTCAAATGTGGGTCCTTCCCGTTCTGCCCCCTCATTCCGCCTGGAGCCGGTAGGTAGATTAATAACTACAGTCGCAAACAAGATGATGACAAATGCAGCAAGGATAAACGTTTTCATTAATGAATCAATTCTTTATTGCACTTCTGGCTGTTAAGGAATTCAACAAAAAGGGTCTTGTGGGGATGATCAGCCACCCTACAAGACCCGTATATAAAATAACTTTCAAGTTGGTGGTAAGGGTCACATCAATAGCCATGCCCACCCTTTGGTGCAGGTTTGTAATCTCCATGACCGCCACCATAGCTGCCACCGTGGCCACCGCCATAGCTACCACCATGGCCGCCGCCATAACTACCGCCGTGACCGCCGCCATAACTGTCACCCATGGACGGCATGGGTGGCTTGAGGTCCACAATGGCCTGTCCCTTTATCAGCTTCATGACGTTTACATAGCTTACTATAAAGATAAAGTCGGAGTCGCTCGCCTTTGTGAAATAAGGCTTTCCATCGGCGGGCTGGCTCATCATTATTACCTTTTCGCCTTTGTCATCATTCAGCGTAATTGTCACCTGGGACTTATCCAGGCCATATTTGGCAAGGTCTGTTGACCTGTACTCTACGATAGAGTCGGCCTTCAGGTTCTTCAAGCTGTACAGGATAGAGTCAACCTCCTTGCTGACCACCTCCTTCTTTTCCGGCTTGAGCATCTCCCATGTCTCGGCCTTCTTTTCGTAAAGCATCTCTTTTTCCGGATAATTCAAGTGCACCTTGTTTACGGTATTAGAGTCAAACCGTGCAACTACTTTGGAGGCGAAATCCCCTTCCAGGTACCTTACGTCGGTCCAGCTCATGTGAAAAACAAGACTGCCGCCCTCCAGCATGGCGTATGAGTCTACATTCTGACCCTCTTTTACCTTGTTGCCTATAAGAATCGTCTTGCTGACCGGTACAATCTCCTCTTCAGCACCTTTTTCAGACAAGAAGAGTTCCGATGACTCCCCCTCTGATCCCTCCTCTGGTTCTTCGTCCAGGTACACCTCTTCTTCGTAGGTAATCGTGGCCCTTATTCTTGGGTTATCCAGCCCGTATGGTGCAAGGTCCTTCGGTGAATCTGCCTCGATAGTTTCCGCCTTCAGGAAGGAAAGCGACCAAATGACGTTATTTATCAGCTCCTCGTCCGATTCTATCTCAACCGGCTCATTCAGCATCCATTTCTCGGCCGGTCCCGGTGTCTGTGAGACTGCAAAGTGTCGGTCCTTTCCAGCCACCACCAATTTTCTGGCCGTGTCCCTGTTAAACTCCAGCATCAGCCTGTCACGAAAGGCCAGGTATCCCTTAGTCACCGGCCCATAAAACTTATCGGCTTTTACGGAGAATACGGGGTCCTCACCCGTTCTCTTCACATAACACAGGGCGCCTCTCTTATCCTTGTTGCCCACCTGCAGTTTAACAGGCTCCTTATCCTTGATAGTAATGGTTATCTCTGCGGCAGGCTCCTTAAGCCCGTAGGTGCTAAGATCTGTCGGCTTATCGTCTACGAAGTTCTGTATCTCCATCTGCCTTATTGTATCCAGGAAGCCCTTAAAGGCGTCTCTGTCGGCAAGCACATTCACCGGCTCGGTAATCATGTAATCGTACTGCGCAGTCTTCTCAATCTTTATCGTCTGGTCCTTGGTCTTTATCTCACAGTTTGTGACGTAAAGAGGGTCTATTGTTCCGAGTTTTTTGGCCCTGAGTTCGTTGGGATTCTTCTTAAAAAGCTCTACGGTCATATCCTTGAGGAAGAATACAGCAGAACCCTCCTGGCACTTTGCGTAGACTTTATTGTCACGGGTATGCCCCAGCAGCACCCCTTGTGATACGCCTTTCTGGTAAGTCGTGGCGGTAATTTGGGGGTTGTCCAGGCCGAATATGGAGAGGTCCTTCGGCTCATCCGTTATAAAATCGTCCTTGTCTATTACAAGTGCATTAAGATTATAAACAAGCTGTATTATCTTTTCGTTGTCACCCCTGTCGGAGACGGGCTGCACGACCCTCCAGTTCGCACCGCTCTTGGCACACTCTATTACCTCGCCAGAGGCATATTTCAGCTCAACCCTGTCTATCGCGTTAGGGTCTATGTCCAGTACGTCTTTGCTGCGCAGTTCGCTCAGTGTTTTGGTCAGCTTCTCCAGGAGTGCCCCTGAGACCATGTATATTTCCTTCGAATCTTCAAGTCTCGTGTAGACATCGCTACCACCTGCCCTCGTTCCACCCACAAAGAAAGTATGCTTGTCCGCAGGGCTCGTCCAATAAGAGGCCACAACCCTTGGTTTCTCAAGTCCATAACTTGCGAGGTCAAGGGTCTTTCCCTTCTCGGCCTCAATGGTCCCTATCTTTGCAAGAAACTCCAGTTCGGTAAGGATGCTGTTGACCTCTGAGTGGTCGGCCTTCAGCTCTAAGGGTTTTTTCATGGCCCAGCGCCCCTGGTCCAGCCTCTCCAGAACCACCAATCCGTCTTCCCTCTTGATCTCGAATTTCTTGACCATGTCGGGCTTGAACCCGATGAACACCTTCTTGGCCTGGAGTCTCTGTTCATCGGTAGAGAGCTGCTTCTTCTCGTAGAATTGAATATACAGTGCCAGCGCAGCGACTACGCCCAGGAGTACAAGGGTGGTCTTCAGCCTCATCTTATCTCCGTTACCTCCTTCGCTTCCACCACACAAATACGCCGGCCACCAGGCCCAGGCCGGGAAGAACGGCCACAGAGAGCCAGTATATGAGTTTCATCTGTTCCGGGGCTATGATTGCGCGTCTTATATCGGGCCGCTTGGCAGAGATGCCCAGCTTGGTCTCTTTCTTGGTAAGCCAGTTTATAGAATTTAGGAATATGTCATGGTTACCCGGATTTCCGGTATACTCGTTAGCGACAAAGTCAACGTCCCCAAAGACGGCCAGGCACGGCCCCTTTAAGTCTGACTCTTTGGGCATGGAGCCGTGGGCGACTGCGGCCCGGGCTGCTGTGTCCACCGGTTCAGAGGTTACGGCAATCGCTATGGGGCCCGGTATGTCCTTACCCTGGGTAAATTCCGGTTTCTTGTCTGCAATCCCTATCTCCATCT
>JAUXLO010000061.1 GCA_030623665.1 Planctomycetota bacterium | reverse complement strand
TGAGGCTGATAGGTAAGGTTCATGCCCTAAAGATGAAGAAAACTCACCCTCATCTAATAGTAGAAAGCTTTGAGCTTATAGACACTAAGTAAATTCCCCAGAAATATCTTTTGTTATCCGAGAGAAATTTGGATGGTGGGATCGCTTACATAAGATTCAACTTTAGGATGATTTGGTTACTGGCTTACATGCTACCTTCTACCAGGCGTATACTGATGTTTCTTAATTACCTGTCCCTAGCCGCTAGGTGTTCCTTTATTGCAGCCAGAATCATATCCTTGGGTGGGTAGTCGTAAAACTTGTCCTTCCAGAAATAAGGTCTACAGCTAGTCAAACCAAATCTCTCAACATCTACTGCCTCTGGCTCTATATCCACATCATTAATCCTGATGGTGGGTGAGCCAATAAATCTATATTCTTCCGCCATAATCTGGCTGTTCACCAGAATTACCTCAAATCTCACAGGTAATCCCGCTTCCTCTAAAGCTACTTCCAGCTCACTCATGGCCTTTTGATAGCCGTGACAGCCCCGCGTATGTAAAAATCTAATACTAAGTGTCATAATAGAATAGTGCTTAGGAAGATGCAACCCCACTTTATCTCGGTAATGATTAGCACCTGTGTATAGCAGAGGTCTTCATTTGATCTTGGATAAATTCATTCGGTGCCTTTGAGTACCCCCGTCTGCATCCTTGATGATTACAGTAACGACCATGGCGGGATTAAGTTCTGAGTAAGGGAAACTGGCCGTAACGAATTCGTGGGTTGTTTTATCTGCGTTTGCGTCAAAGAGTTCGCACAATTCACAGCAGGCATCCTTGTAAGACACATCCTCCGGCTCAATGAGTTTTCCGCCCTGTTTAAGCGAGATAGTGACGTCCTCCCTCGTACGCATCATGACCCTCAGGGCATTACAATCCATCACCTCCCTTATATCCTCCTCTGTAATCCTTTGACGCTGCGCCTTCCTCATAGCCGCCTTAACGGCAAGGTCTATAAATTTGCTCCTTACAAGCCCGCCATTGATGGAGGGCCAGTAGCCAAAACGGGCAGGGTCAACCAAGATACTGCTGAAGATAGTGCGCGAATACTTTTCTCCATAGCCGACAGCCTCTTGTACATCCTCTTCCGTAAGGTTGACCTGGATGGCCTCAACAGATGTCATGGGCAACATTAAAGATAGGCCTAGTATAAATGGCAAAAGGTTGTCTTTCACGATATTTCCCCCTTATAATTCTCCCGGAAAAGGAGACGATAGTTCCCTAGTCCCTGACAAAAGGGTTCGTTCCCCTCATGGCCTCCTCTCTGTCAGATATGCCGTCTCCGTCAGCATCCCCTCCCAAGAACCGGGCAGGTTTATACCGCCAGGTATCGAACGCCTCCTTCTGGTCCATACAGTGTGGATTAGGGACCCCTCTCTTGTCCACAAAACCACTCTCCCCGGGCGGCAGTACACTTAAAACGGTAGGGCCGTCGTCCCCGGCAAGCTCCACTACCTGCTGGTACGTGCCATGACTCTCAATTCCCTCAGGCACAGCCCTAAGGTCATCGAATGTAATCTCCTGTTTATCCGCTATCAACTCCCGTATATACGAGACCCTGTGACCACCCACCCAGGGCATGTTATCGCCGTTATCCCATTCCTTAGACGGCTTGTTGTTCCAGTTGACTATCAGCCCCTTCGGCGGGTCCACGCTGTGCGGCAATTTTTCCCGGGGCACAAAACCCCTCCACTCCTCCAGGCCCGTGCCCGATACGGGGAGCCTGGGGTCAACACCGGGTGCCGGGACCCTGTACTTACCTACATGCCAAAACCCTATCTGGCCGTCGGATGAGGCGCAAAACATATTAAAGCTGAGGGCGATTGCACCCACCGCACCGGCAAAATCTTCTAACGAACCGGCCCTGTCAATTTGGAGAAAACTCTCGAAGGACCTTAGTTCCTCACCCCAGAACGTCCTCTTGATGCTGAACGCAAGATTTTTTGACCCCTCTATACGAAACACAGGCCCATGGACGCTGCGGTAAATGTCCTCTCTGAGATCTTCCGCCGCGCCTCTTACCTGGAACACCTCCTCCCTGCTCTCGAACCCCCGCCACTCTCCCTTGAATTTATACTCTCCCGGATTACTCGGATTCAATTCCTCGACAAATATGTCCATATTATCGGAGCAACCGCTCGTGACGGTCCACGCAATATGATTGTTATAACCAATCAGCACCGCAGGCACGCCCGGGAAGGTCATACCCGCCACATCAAAGCCGCCTCCATGCAGGTCCACCTCATATCCGGGCTGCGGACCCTTGGACCCCATCTGGGGACACCCAAGGAGCATCGCCCGCCCACCCGCCGACCTGCCTGAAGATACCACCACCGCATAACTGCCCAGCTTCTCCGGCAGTCCGGGGAGTGTAATAAATGGAAACTCAAAACCCTGCAAGCGCTCATCTACAGGTAGAAATCTCAGCGAACGATTACTATTGGAATCATTAAGAGAAATCGTGGTGGGTGAGGACGGGTCGTTCAAGGGATATTTTTTTTCAAACTCCTCCCTGCCCAGTTTCTCCAGCTCTTCAAGATTCTTGAGCTCGTTGCCGCCGCGCTGGCCAAACCGCCTGGCCCCCGCAATACCTATGGCAAGAGAGTCGTAAACGCTCCAGGGTCTCAGGTCTGTTACCCCCAACTGCCAGAGCTCTCCGGGCAATTTCGCATCTCTATCGGCCTTCACCTCATTTATCCAGCGGTTCACACCCCTTGCGTATGCATCGACCAGTACCCTGGTCTCGGCCCTAAGTCCGTAACACTGTTCCCTGAGTTCCTCCTCGGTGTAGCCCTCCCTCCTTGCCTCAATATCCGATGTGAGGGCATCCGCCCCCAGGACCTCGGCCATCATGCCCCGCGCCTGTCTGCGGTTTATCTCAAGCTGCGTCAGCCGGTCCTGGGCCACCACGTACCCGAACGCCTCGAACAAGGCCTCAGAACTCTCTGCCAGGATATGGGGCACACCAAATTCATCCCTGAATATAAATACCCCCTCGCTCCCTACCTGTAATTTTGACCACCCATCCTGAGAAAAGGTGGGGAACGTGGTAAACAAAATGGTTAAAGACAACAGCAAAGATAGTAAGAACGTCATAAGCGGGTTAACCTTTTTGTGGTTTCATAAGTCCCACTGACCTGGCATCTGGCAAAATGTTTACATCGCTGGAGACATACAATATAATATAAGGTGCTCCAAATCTATATGCAATGAAAAGTGTCCTCCTATATTTTATTAAAAGGATAATACTCTAAAATGGTCAGGGAAAAACGACTGGTATCCCTCGTTAAGGGAGAAGACAGGTATAAGAATATCTACAAGGCCCTGGAGCTTATCAGGGATGACCTAAAGGTCGTGGATAATAAAAGGCGTATTTTGATTAAGCCAAATCTCACGGCCTCCGCCAACATCTACGCCAATACGGACGTATCGGTGATGAGGGCCATCCTGGATTTCTTTGGGAAGAACTGTAATGACTTCAAAGAAAAAGAGTTCTGCATATTCGAAGGCAGCGGTAGTGCGTATTACGAAAACATTTCCACCAGAGAGGTGTTCGAGAAGTTCGGCTACCTCAAACTGGAAAAAGAATACAGGAACGTAAAGATAGAATGTATCGAGGATTTTGATGAATTCGTTCCTGTTGAAATAAGGTCCATCGCTGGACGGGAAGAGATGAAGATAGCGAGGCACATAATCGAAGACTTTGACTACAAGATATCCGTTAACCTACCCAAGGTTCACAACTATGCAATCGTAACCCTCGGGATAAAGAACATGATGGGAGTCGTGAAACAGGAAGATAAATCAATGGTACACGGCCTGAGAACCCCTAACGCGCCAGAGGCAAAGACAATCTTTACCTACGTCCCAACCTGGACCATTGCGTGGATGCGGAGACATTCCCCCGGACTCGTTGATATGGTATTCAAGCATTCCATGAGCTACCAGAGGGCTGTACAGGTGATACATCACAACGTCGCCGGCTTCAGCAAGCAGGTATGGCCTGACCTGGTAGTGCTGGACGGACTCTACGGGATGGACGGCCGCGGCCCTGTGGATGGTTACCCTGTAAGAATGAATCTGGCTATTGCCTCGACAGACGCCATAAAGGCCGATGGTGTGGGAGCCAGGGTGATGGGCCTGAACCCGGAAGACGTCGGTTATCTGCACTACCTCAAAGAAGAGGGGATGGGAGACTACTCACTGGAGGGTCTGGTTGGGGAGAGAATCGAGGGTCTGGTCAAGAAGTTCGAGCTCCATCCAACCTATAGCATACAGAGACAGTGGAAACAGCAGACGCCAGTGCTAAGTGCTCCCAGCAGTTAGGTGCGATAACGCAAGAAACGGCAGATAATGGTGTTGCAGGGGCACGGTCGTTCCTGAGGCAGATCCGCCTATAGCGGACATCCCATGCCCATACTTACACACAACTATTCGGGTTCTCCCTGTCCATTGCCCATTTCAGGGGATTGGCGATTATGTACCCTCTGATTTCGTTTAAATCCTCTTCATTTCGGCCAACATGTTCATAATAATTGCGCTGCCAGACAGGAATTCCTGGTGTGTTACGGATTTGGTTAATTTGTTTTGTAGTCGTAGATTTGAATGACCGAATAATTGTCGGTATTGAATTGGATATAGGTTTAGCAAATTGTTCAACCGTAGGGGCACGCTGCGGCGTGCCCCTACCATCGCCCATAATCATGATAAGACCGTGAATATGATTTAGCATAATAACGTATTTATCTATTACTACATTTCCACGCAATTTATCTGTTCTTAACCATTCATTTTTGACAATCATCCCATATTCATTTAATCGCATTTTTTCACCTATTACATCGCCAAATAAACATTCCCCATTGTGTGTACACATTGTTACAAAATATGCCCCAGCCTGGGAATAGTCATACCCCTTTAATCGGATGGAACGGCGGTCGTATTTACCGGGTTTATGTGTCATCTTATTTTCTTCGTCGCGCCAACATTTACCCTACATCCAAAAAGGTAGACAACGAAGTTCTACTTCGTTGACAATGGAAAAAAGCAACGACCTTTATGGTCGTTGCTTTCTATTGTAGGGGCACGGCATGTCCGCCATAGGCGGATCGGCCTCAGGAACGACCGTGCCCCTATATGAAATTCTTGGGGGCAGAGACATCAGAAGAAGCTTCTACTACGGCCTTATTGTGTCAACACCGCCCATGTAGTCTAGCAGAGCCTTGGGGATAACTACAGAGCCGTCGGCCTGTTGGTAGTTCTCAAGGAGGGCTATCATCGTCCTGGGCAGTGCCACGCCTGAGCCGTTTAATGTGTGGACGAATTGGACCTTACCCTGCTCATCCCTGAAGCGTATATTTATGCGGCGCGCCTGAAAATCGGTAAAGTTGCTGCACGAAGACACCTCCAGCCAGCGTTCCACCCCGGGGGCCCACGCCTCCATGTCATAACACTTACTGGATGCAAAACTCAACTCTCCCACACATAGCTTTGACACCCTGTAGGGAAGTTCCAGCAGCTTAAGCACCTCCTCTGCGTCCTTCACCAGCGACTCAAGCTCATCCGAAGAGCTCCCGGGCCTCACAAACTTCACAAGCTCCACCTTGTTGAATTGATGCACACGGATTATGCCCCGCGTGTCCCTGCCGTGGGCGCCCGCCTCACGCCGGAAGCAGGCTGTATAGGCCGCGTAGCATAAAGGCAGGTCCTCATGAGACAGGATCTCGTCCCTGTGGATATTGGTAACAGGCACCTCAGCCGTCGGTATGAGAAACAGGTCATCCTCTGCCACCCTGTACATGTCGCCCTCAAGCTTTGGCAGTTGTCCCGTTCCCGTCATGGAGGCCCTGTTTGCCAGAAACGGCGGGAAGATCTCTTTATAGCCGTGCCTGCTTGTGTGCAGGTCGAGCATAAAATTAAAGAGGGCCCTTTCCAACCTTGCCCCAATCCCCTTATATAAAGGAAAGCCCGTACCGGAGACCTTTGCCCCGCGCTCAAGGTCCAGGATGCCCAGGGCCGTACCCAGCTCCCAGTGAGGTTTGGGTGTGACACTAAACTTCCTCTTCTTACCCCAGGACCGCATTACAACATTTGCAGACTCATCCTCACCCGCCGGTACGTCCGCCGCAGCGACGTTGGGAATCACTATCAAGATTTCCTTCATCTCCCGATCCAGCTCGCGCAGTTTTTCCTCGTAGTCCTTGATCTTCTTTGACACGTCCTTCATCTCAGACATCTGCGCAGAGGCGTCCTTGCCCTCCTTCTTGAGCCTGCCTATCTCCTTAGAGGTCTCATTCAGCGTCTTACGAAGCTGCTCAGATTCAAATATAAGCCCCCTGCGCTGACCATCCAGCTCAAGGAGTTTGTCCACGTCGGCGTGGTCGTGCTTCCCCTCTGCGGCCCTTTTTACCTCCTCAGGATGTTTTCTGATATAGTTAAGGTCGAGCACGTGTCTTACTCCTTTTGGACAAAAAGGCCATGCTTATCGTAACACGGCCTGCCAGCCACCATGGTAAAGACGTTTTGTGCCTCCGGCTGAAACAGCCGGTCAAGTACAGACCCTCCGCCATCCCCGGGCAGTTCTATCGCTGCCAGGTCGGCCTCAAGGCCGGGCGAAAGCCTGCCGACACGGTCCCCCATCCCCACGGCCTTTGCGCCCCTCACCGTTGCCATCGCCAGCACGTCCTGAGGGCTTACCTCCTTATAATTGGCCACTACAAACCTCATCTCATCCAGTATGCTCAGCGACCGGTTACTGGCCAGGCTGTCCGTTCCAAGTGCCACATTTATGCCTTCCCTCAACAATCTGGGGAATGGGTGCGCCTTACGGCCAAAGTAGTGGTGACTCCCGGGACAGTAGACCACGCTTGAGCCGCTTTCTTTTATTATATGAACGTCTTCATCGCTTGCATAGTTACAATGGGCCAGAAGCCACGGGCTTGCCATCACACCTATGTTCTTCATAAATGCAAGGGGGGACAGCCCGGGCGGCTTCCAATCGCCCAGCAAGCCGTAGGCCTTGAGCGCCGTAGCAAGTTCCCCCGTCCCTTTACTCAGAAATTCCAGCTCTTCCTCCGACTCGGAGACATGGGTTGTGAGGAGCATGTCCTGTCCCTGAGAAAACAGGGCGCTGCCTCTATAGAGCTTCTCGCATGCGGTATACGGGGCATGGGGAGAGAGACCGACGCAGCCAAGGCCGTCCCTGGGAAACCCTGAAAGTAGCCTTATCGCCTCCTCCAACATAGAGGCCACGGCCTTTGGGTCCAGGGACATTACCTCCTTAAAGACCCTCTTTCGTATGGGAAGCCCGGGCAGTACCCTAAATGAATCAGCCGTATTAGATATATCGGCAACCGTGGTGGTGCCTGCCTCAAGACTCATCTGCACACCCCTCTCGACGGCATGGGAGAGGTCCCTGTTACGGTCCTCCATGCGGAAGACCACCATCTGCCTCAACCAGCTGGTAAAACTCTTTGGCGGCGGTATCTTGCCCTCGAGGTCGGTAAGCTCCAGGTGGGTGTGGGCATTGACAAGCCCGGGGATTATCGCCGTCTTCCCTAAATCTATCTCCACCCCGCCGTCGCTATCGGTCTTGGAGGGCCCTACGTCTATTATCCTGGTCCCCCGGACTACTACCCGCCCACCCTCTATCACCTCTCCGGGAGAGGGTATTACGTAACCCGCCTTCAGGGTTATTATGTCTGGGTCTAAGTCTCTATCCAATCCCGCCAATCCTCCCCTATCCTCCCGTCCACCTTGTAGCGCTTCATTGAGTCTGGACAGAGGCAAGGGACTCTTATCTTATTCTCCTGTACGGCCAGCTCAGCAATAATCTTGGGGAACTCAGCCACTGCCTGAGACGTCCGTCTCTTATCCTCCTCCGAGGACAGGCCCTCGAACAACTCCCCGGCACGGAAGGGTCTGTCTATTATGCCTTCTGCATAGTTTGACACATAGCATAATGCCGCATAGCACATCTCAAGCTCCCTGGCCAAAAACACCTCCGGCGCGAGGGTCATCCCCACCAGCTCACCCCCATATAAGGCAAACTTACGGACCTCCGCCGGTGTCTCCAACCTCGGACCCTGGGTGCACACATAGGTGCCACGGTCTTTAAACACGAGGCCCAGTCTGTCCAAAACGTCTATAAGCGCCTGCCTGAGGCAGGGACAGAATACGGGGTTTTGTCTGATAAACCCAATCCCCCCTCCCTTAAAGAACGTGTCAGTCCTCCCTCTCGTCTCATCCACTATGTCATCCACTACAACAAAATCCCCTACTGAAAAATCCTTGCTGATGGCCCCGGGGCCCGACCACGCAACTATCTTATCGACTCCCATGTCCTTAATGGCATAGATATTTGCCCTATAGTTTACGTAAGGAGCCGTGACCTCATAGCTCTTTTCGCCGTGGCGGGAGAGGAAGAGAAATTCCACAGTGTCGACGCTCAAGAGGTAAACGGCCTGAGAGTTGCCGAAGGGGGTCTTGCGCTCGCCCAGCCTGGTGCCTTTGATGGCCTTCTTGGCCAGGAGTTCATAGGCCTTACTACCACCGATGACGGCAAATTTGGCGGCCATATCGAAGAAGGAATGCCCCTTAATCAGGTAAAACGGCTTAAATGCCGCAGGTTTAGAGGGTCATGGTATCACCTGCCCCACCGGGTGTCAACCGCCACCGGTAAGAAGCGTCCTTGAAAAATCCCGCTTGTCTGATATTATTTATCTTTCCCTTTAAGCAAAATAATATTAATATTTACTGAGCCGCAGGTTATCTCAGAGGTTGTTGTCCGCAACCGGGCAGAATCTAAAGATCTGTCCCTGCATTAAAAAGAAACCTCTATTCATTACTCACTATTTATAATAAAATTGGGTCCAAACTTGTAAGCCCAAGCAAAGCACGATATGACAATAAAGGGAATAATCTTCGACATGGACGGCACCCTCACACTCGCCAACGTAAACCTCGTGGCCGTGAACAAGGAGATAGGGATACCCGATAACGAGCCTATCCTGGAATATCTGGAGAAGATAGAGGAACCCAGGCGAAGTGAGGCCCTAAAGATACTTGAAAAGTACGAGACACGCGCCGCAGAGACCTCTAAGCTCAATGACGGGGTAGTGGAGGTGCTTGAGCACCTGAAAGAGAGGGGCATAAAAACAGCCCTCCTTACCCGCAACTCCCGGCGTTCAGTAGAAATCCTGCTGAAGAGACATAAACTACAGTTCGATGTGATTCTGACCCGTGAAGATGGACCTCCAAAGCCGTCACCTTATCCCGTAAAGCTCATCAGCGAAAGGCTTGGTATAGACCCAAAATACCTTTTGGTTGTCG
>JAUXLO010000194.1 GCA_030623665.1 Planctomycetota bacterium | reverse complement strand
TTTTGTAGTGGCAGGGTAGGGGCAGGTCTTGCGCCTGCCCTGTTTGGGCGACCAGCCGCCTGAGGCGGACCGCTACAAGCGGAAACGTGGCAGCAAGCTACCACGCTACATAAAATAAATGTAGGGCCATGTGCACCTCCGGCGCAGGTGGGGGTGAACAGACGGCCGATGAGCGCCAACGAAGTAAACTTCGTTACAAAAGGGTCACAGGTTGGATTCGGAAGCCGCGCGGTAATTAGCTTGACGGACTTGAACTGAGGGGGTAAATTTGATTTTTTGGGAATGTTGACATTCTTCCGGGGTTTCTGGCGACATGTCCTTATGAGAGTTCTGGAAAACGCACGAAGCTGTCACTGCGAGGAACGGAAATGGCGAAGTCACGCCAGAGGCTGAAAAACCTGCCAGTTAGTTTGGAGGGGGGGATCGCAATGACAATGCGCAACGTTACTTTGCAGTTTTCAGACATCTTGTTATACATGGAGGTGCAGTTATATGGTTGCTGAGAAGATACTCATTATAGACGATGAGGAATCCATCCAGAAATCCCTCTCACTTGTGTTGAAGGGGGAGGGGTACGAAGTCAGCGTATCCGGGACGGGCAACGGGGGCCTGGAGATGCTCGCCAATGAAAGATTCGACGCCGTCTTCCTCGATTATAAATTGCCGGACACTGACGGCCTGAATGTGGCCAAGACTATACGAAATACAGACGCACAGGTCGCCATAATCTTTATAACCGCATACTCCTCTATAGACACGGCCCTTACCGTAATGAAGCTGGGGGCCTTTGACTTTCTGGAGAAACCACTTCAAAAGGATAATACCCTTGCCTCCCTGAGACGGGCCCTGCTGACCAAAAAGTTTCTTGAGAAGGGCAAACATGCGTTGGAAAGGCCCAATATCCTTATAGTAGACGACGAACACGTGGTACGTCTGGGACTGGAAGAGAGCCTAAAGGGCGCGGGCTATTACTGTAAGAGCTGCAGCAGCGGATACGAGGCCGTAAGGAAGGGTGAAGAGGAGTTATTTAATATCCTCATAGTGGACCTTAAACTCGGGGATATGGAGGGTACCGAGCTTGTACGGAGGGTACGGGAACATTTCCCCGAGATGATGGCCATAGTTATGACGGGCATGCCCAGCATAGACAGTGCAGTCATGGCCATGAAGTCCGGCAGTTTTGATTATATAACAAAACCCCTGGATACTGAAGACGTAATCGGCAGGATAAAACTGGGGTGGGAGAAGTACAGGCAGGGCTTCCTGCTCAAACAGCTCCTCCACAACCTGCAGGCGGCAAACCTGGAGCTGGAAAAGGCAAACCAAAAGCTGAACGCACTCTCAGTAACGGACGGACTGACTTTACTGTACAACCACCGCTACATAATAGACACTCTGGAGATAGAGTACCAGAAGGCGCGGAGATTCCACAAACCCCTGTCTTTGATTATGCTGGATCTAGACCACTTCAAGACGATAAACGACACATACGGTCATCAGGGTGGTGATAAAGTGCTTGTGAAGTTTGGCTCGTTCCTTAAGGAGCATCTGCGGACCATAGACATAGTGGGCAGATACGGCGGTGAGGAATTCTGTGCCATACTGCCCGAGACCGATACGGCCGGGGCCGTAGTGATCGCAGAAAAGCTGCGTCAGGCCGTCAGCGAAAAGACCTTTGTCCTGGATAATGAGATAAAGGTCCATGTCACTGCCAGTTTTGGTGTAGGCTGTATACAGGATGCGGGTGTAGACTGTGTTGATACCTTGCTCGGTCATGCCGACGGCGCACTCTATGAGGCAAAATTGAGGGGCAGAAACCGGGTGGTCTGCTGGGCTGAGATCCATAAAAAGCCGGAAGCTCCCACCAGTCAGGTCGCAAAAACAGCCGTCGCTGATTATGAACGCTATGCGTCAAGTACGGCAAAAGACCTGAAGAGCAGCTACGTACAATCCGTCAAGGCCCTGGTTAATGCCCTTGAAGCCAAAGACGGGTACACTGCCACACACTCATATCTGGTGTCCTACTATGCCGGCGCGGTCGCAAGACACCAGAAACTCTCTGATGAGGAGGTAGACGTCATTGCCACGGCGGGTCTGCTGCATGACATTGGAAAGATAGGAATACCGGACGGGTTATTGAAAAAAGAAGGTGCGCTTACTAAAGAGGAGACGGCCGTTGTAAGAAAACATCCAGAGGCGGGGGCAAAAATACTCGGCCCGATGGGCTTCCTGCAGAGGGAGCTGGAACTGATTCATTTCCATCAAGAACGGTGGGACGGCCTCGGTTATCCTTACGGGATTAAAGAAAATAATATTCCCTTTGGGGCGAGACTGTTGGCCATATGCGATGCCTTCGAGGCAATGACCTCTGAAAGGCCCTATCGAAGGAAGCCCCTTACTGCAAAGGAAGCCCTGGAAGAGATTGAGAGGATAGGCGGTAAACAAATAGACCCATCCCTTGTAACACCATTCGTGAAAGGTATAAAGGAACTGCTGTCAAAGGAGAAGAAGATCTATCTAAAAGACCTTGACAAGACTGTGCTCCTGCCACAATTGTAGGTCACGTTGTAAGATAGTGAATCCACTTGACCCCGTTATCCTTCTGCCCGCAATCCCTGCCGCTTAAGAACGAGTAACAATCCATTCCATGTGCAAAATTCTTCAACTGCCAAGGCTGTAGCCGTTGGGCGCAGACAC
>JAUXLO010000102.1 GCA_030623665.1 Planctomycetota bacterium | reverse complement strand
CTGTAACAATCTCGTATAATCCTGTTTAAACCCTTCTGGTTGAGATTAAAATTATAAAAGGGAAGTTTGCCATGCAGTATGCTGTTGAAGATCACTCGTCCCACGGTGGTCTCGATCAACCCGTTCTTGGGCTCCTCGGCGCCAACCGAACCAACAACCTTCTTCTCTTTAGGCAACCTTAACTGTATGTGAGTGTGCACCCTGACCTTATTCTCGGCATGTGCCAGCAGGACCTCGTCCATGCACGAGAATGCCTTATTGGGCCTTTTTTTCTTACCTTCACCGTCCTCTATAAAGTGGGTAAGGTAGAAACAACCAAGGACTATATCCTGCGAAGGGCCTATGATAGGCTCTCCGGAGGCCGGGGAGAATATATTATTGGTGGCCAGCATCAACGTTATTGCCTCTATCTGGGCCTCGTAGGACAGGGGCAAATGGACCGCCATCTGGTCACCGTCAAAGTCGGCGTTGAAACCCTTACAAACCAGGGGATGAAGTTTTATGGCATTACCCTCTATCAGGACCGGCTCAAAGGCCTGGATGCCAATCCTGTGGAGTGTTGGTGCCCGGTTCAGGAGCACGGGGTGGTGATGTACCACTTGCTCGAGGATGTCCCAAACGATTTCTTCCCTCTTAGTGAGTATCCTCTTAGCGCTCTTTATCGTGTCGGCCTGTCCTATCTCCTTCAGGCGTCGGATTATGAAGGGTTGAAATAGCTCCAGTGCTATCTTCTTGGGGAGCCCAACCTGATGAAGTTTCAGCTCCGGACCCACTACTATGACGGAACGGGCCGAGTAATCAACCCGCTTACCCAAGAGGTTCTCTCTGAAGCGACCTTGCTTGCCCTTAATCATGTCGGTCAAAGATTTCAGCGGTCTATTATTGCTGCCCAGGACAGGTCGCTTGGACCTCTCGTTGTCGAACAGAGCATCTACCGCCTGTTGTAGCATCCTTTTTTCATTGCGGATTATTACCTCCGGCGCATTCAGGTCCAATAGCTTTTTCAGACGGTTGTTGCGATTTATAACCCTGCGATAGAGGTCGTTAAGGTCTGATGTGGCAAAATTGCCACTCTCTAATAGTACCAAGGGTCTCAGGTCCGGGGGTATTACCGGAATAATTGTTAGCACCATCCATTCAGGCCTGTTGCCTGAATCTCTGATGGCCTCAACCAACTCCAGCCGTCTGACTATCTCCCTCTGGCGCTGCCTGGAGGCGGTCTTGTTTAGTTCCTCACGAAGCCCCTTGGAGAGTTTGGACAGGTCTAATTTTTGGAGGAGGGTCTTAATGGCCTCGGCGCCCATTCCAGCCTTAAAACTATGCTCACCGTACTTCTCTTGACAATCCCTGTACTCCTCTTCACTGAGGAGCTGGTACTCATTAAGCGGGGTGTTGCCCGGGTCAATAACCACATGGTCCTGGAAGTAAACAACCCTCTCGAGACTGGTCGTCTTCATTCCCAGCAGGGTGCCGAGTCTGGAGGGCATAGCCTTGAAGAACCATATGTGGATTACAGGTGCGGCCAGAGTGATATGACCCATCCTCTTTCTTCTTTCCCGGGAGTGTGTTATCTTTACCCCACAGCGGTCACACACGATGCCCTTGTGCTTTATCCCCTTGTATTTGCCGCAGAAACACTCCCAATTACGCTCCGGCCCGAAGATACGCTCGCAAAAAAGCCCATCCTTTTCAGGCCTGTACGTGCGGTAGTTAACCGTCTCTGGTTTCTTCACTTCTCCGTAAGACCAACTCCTTATGTCTTCTGGAGAGGCGAGACATATGTTTACGGCATCATATTCGTTAATCTTTTCAAACAGAGCTTCCATTGGGTACCTCTTCTTTGTGTATCTTATAAACCCTTCTTTTCCAGGTACAGATTAAGGCAGAGTCCCTGTATCTCCCTCGAAAGTACCTCAAATGAGGCAGGAGTACCGGCCTCCAGGCAGTTCTCTCCCTTTACCATAGACTCGTATATCTTAGTTCTACCCTCCACATCGTCACTCTTAACGGTAAGGAGTTCCTGCAGATTGTAGGCCGCACCATAGGCCTCCAAGGCCCATACCTCCATCTCACCAAACCTCTGACCACCAAAGCGGGCCTTTCCACCCAGGGGCTGCTGCGTTATCAGGGAGTACGGGCCTGTGGCACGCGCATGGACCTTGTCGTCCACCAGGTGATGGAGTTTCATCATATACATGTACCCAACAGTCACCTGCTGTTCAAAGGGTTCACCCGTACGGCCGTCGTATAAGGTAACCTTTCCGTCTTCCGGCAGACCAGCCTCTTTCAATGTGCTCCTAATCTCATCTTCACTGGCACCCTCAAAGACGGGGGTAATGGCCTGAAAACCTAAACGCTTGGCAGCCCAGCCCAGATGGGTCTCCAATATCTGCCCTACGTTCATCCTGGAAGGGACACCCAGGGGATTCAGAAGCAGCTCCACCGGGGTACCATCCTCAAGAAAGGGCATATCCTCCTCCGGTAATACCTTGGCAATTACACCCTTGTTGCCATGCCTTCCCGCCATCTTGTCTCCTACGGACAACTTTCTCTTAGTGGCCAGGGAGACCTTGGCTACCTCTAATACCCCACTGGGAAGTTCATCCCCCCTCTTTAGCTGGTTTATCTTTCTATCCCGCTCGTCTTTAAGAAATTCTATTTTCTCAAGAAACGGTTCGCAGATGGATACAGCGGTGTTTCTTGCCTTTTTACCGGAAAACCTTATGTTCTCGACGTTAAAGGCCTCCTCGAGTTCTAAGACCTGCTTCGAAGGCATACCCGTGCGCACAACGAATTCTTGCAACGTCTGAGAGTCTACGAGGGGTTCTTTTACCCCCTTCTGGAGTGCCTGTATCATGGCAATAAATTCCCTGGAGATCTCCCTCCCGTATTTGAGTTCCATGTCGTTAATCTGCTGGTTGATCTTTTTTCTCTCGTCCTCCGACAGATAGGCCCTTCGAGAAAACCCCTGAGAACCTATCACCGTACCTTCTACACCGGAGGGAACCTCTAGCGACTCGTTCCTCACGTCTTCACCTGCACGCCCGAAGATTGCGTAAAGGAGTTTCTCCTCTGGGGATAGTTCACTCCGGCTCTTAGGGGCTATCTTACCCACTAATACGTCGGCAGGGCCGACCTTGGTCCCCTCCAGGATTATTCCATGCTCATCGAGGTTTTTCAGTGCCTTCTCAGAGACATTCGGTATATCCCTTGTGAACTCCTCTCGCCCCAATTTTGTCTCCCTGATTTCCGCTTCGAACCCTTCCCTGTGTACAGAGGTAAATAAGTCGTTCTTTAAAAGCTTCTCACTTACAACTATCGCATCCTCAAAGTTATAACCGTCCCAAGCCAGGAAGGCCACCAGCACATCGCGGCCCAAGCTTAACTCACCACCGCAAGTAGCTGCACCATCGGCTATCACCTGCCCATTCTTTACCGTTTGACCTTCTTTAACTATGGGCCTCTGATTCAGACAGGTACTTTCGTTGGACCCTGCAAATTTCCTAAGGTGATATTCATCACGGTCATCGACAACGATAAGCGAGGCATCCACCTTTGTAACAACGCCGGACTTCTTAGCACATACCACCATGCTGGAGTTCTGCGCCACGACTTTCTCTATCCCCGTAGCCACCATAGGAGGCGCTGTCCTTAGAAGCGGTACGGCCTGGCGCTGCATATTTGAACCCATAAGGGCACGGTTTGCGTCACTGTGCTCAAGGAATGGAATCAAACTGGCTGACACGCCTACTAGCTGCTTGGGCGAGACGTCTATATAATTCACCTGTGAGGACTCTGTTACGCAAAAATCGCCATTATGTCTAGAAAGCACCTCTTTGGCCAGTTCATTCCGTTTCCCGTTTGAGCCAACCAAGGCATCCATTGGCACAAGGTACTTATTCTGTTCCTCGTCGGCTCTGAGATATTCTACATTTCCAGTCAGTTTGCCGTTCCTGACCTTCTGATACGGTGTAACCAAGAACCCGTAGGGGTCTACAGTTGCGTATATGCTTAGAGACGCTATAAGACCGATATTAGTGCCCTCGGGGGTTTCAATAGGACATATTCTACCGTAGTGAGAGATATGTACATCCCTTACCTCGAAACCGGCCCTCTTACGGTTGAGCCCGCCCGGCCCCAAGGCGCTCAGACGTCTTTCATGTGTAAGTTGTGCCAGCGGGTTGGTCTGGTCCAAGACCTGGGACAGCTCACCACGACTGAAGAAATAGTCTATTGTAGACATAATGGTCTTGGAGTTGATTAATACCCTGGGAGTAAGCTGGTCGAGCTCCTTACCGCTCATCCTCTCCTGGACTGTCCTGCGCAGTTTGAGAAAACCCCTGCGGAGTTCCTCTCCCACTAATTCATCGATTGTCCGCAGACGGCGATTCCCCAGGTGGTCAATATCATCCACTTCCGCACCCTCGCCCTTGCGCAGTTTTATGACATACCTAACGGAGTTCACTATATCATCCTTCTGCAGGGTCATCTCGCTTTCGTCGATATCCTGAGCAAATTTCCGGTTCAGTCGGAACCTGCCTACCGAGCCGAGCCTGTATCTCTTCGGGTCGAAGAACTTCTCGTAAAAAAGCAGCTTTGCCTTGTCAAGGTGCTGGGGATTGCCAGGCCTGAATCTTACATACAGCTTTAGAAGCGCCTCTTCGTGTGAACTGGCCTTATCGTCCTGCAACGAATTGAGTATCAGCAGGTCATCCACGTTCTTTACTATTTCCAGCTCTTTTTGTCCCAATTTAACCAGGTCATCAACGGTGCCCTCTGTGATTAGGGCCCCCGCTTTTAGTACAACTTCGCCGGTCTTGGGGTCGAACACCGTCTGGGCAGAATAACTTTGCTTTAGCTTGGAGGGGCTAGTAAGCTTAACCGTCTCCGTCTCATAAAAGAGCCGGATTATGTCCTCGTTTCTTGAGAATTCTTCTCCCATTGCCCTCAAGAAGCAGGTCGCAGGGAATCGTCCGCTTTGGTCTATGCGCACATTAAGCACGTCTTTCTTCCCAACCTCTATCTCCACCCAGCTCCCTCTCTCAGGTATTATCCTGCAGGAGTGTCGCCTCTTTTCGGCTTGCACCTCCTCCAGAAAATCCACACCTGGCGAGCGATGAAGTTGCGTCACTATAACCCTTTCGGTGCCGTTTATAATGAACTCCCCACCCCCTATCATAACCGGCATCTCGCCTACGTAAACCTCCTCCTCTACGACATCCCCTCTTTCCTTGAAGGTGAGACGAAGGCGTAGCCTGAGCGGTCTTCCATATGTAAGACGGAGCTGACGACACTCCTCCGGGGTATATCTGGGTTTACCTAATTCGTACTTGACATACCCGAGCGCCACCTGGTCATCGTAGCTCTTGATGGGGAATATCTCCCTGAGTATTGCCTCCAGCCCCCTGTTCTTTCTCCTCGAGGCGGGGACATCGGCCTGCAAGAATTTACCGTATGCCTCGGTCTGGATCTGGGTAAGGTTAGGCACCTCTATCAACTCTTTGGCCTTTCCATAATCGCGTACTTCCATCATGACCTTCCCTTTAAAAAGGTTTTTATATCAAAGGCAAAATTCTACTTTATCTCGACGGAGCCACCGGCGTCTTCGAGCTCCTTCTTTATCTTATCGGCGTCTTCCTTGGAAACGCCCTCTCTGACAGGCTTCGGCGCCTCATCTACCAGGGCCTTCGCCTCCTTGAGGCCCAAGGTGGTGTGTGCCCTGACCACCTTTATGACCTGAATCTTGTTCGGCCCTGCAGCCTTGAGAATTACGTCGAAAGAGGTCTTCTCCTCTGCAGGAGCGGCCTCGGCAGCACCTCCCGCCGGCATACCGGCCATTGCAACAGGGGCGGCAGCCATAGCCTTTACATCAAACTTCTCCTCAAAGGCCTTCACCAGCTCAGAAGCCTCCGTCAGTGTGAGCCCACCCACCAACTCTAATATCTCGTTTACCTTCTTAGAATATGTAGCCGGGCTCTCTTCCGCAGTGGCTACATCCTCTGTTTTAACGGTCTCGGCAGACATTTTTCTCTAACCTCCCATCTCTCAATTAGCACTCTCTTTTTCTTTCTTCACTTTTATGGCATCAAACATACCGCGTAGTTTTTGTAGCGGTGCTGATACCGCCATAGCAAACCTCGTCATAGGCGATTTGAAGAGCGTCGCAATCTGTGCATAAAGCACCTCCCTGGATGGAAGCTTGGAAAGCTGTTCCACCTCGGGCGTAGAAACCAGACGACCCTCTACCAGCCCGCCCTTTATGCTCAAGGCCGGAACCTTCTTACTCCAATCCACAAGCGTCTTGGCCAGCACTACCGGGTCATCACCGCCGGCAACTATCGCCGTAGGACCACTAAAGAGCTCCACCAGGCCTCCGTTACCCACCCCCTTAAAGGCCAATTTGGCCAGTGAATTCTTCACCACCTCAAGGCGCATCTTCTTTGCACAAAGGTCTCTACGAAAGTCGTCGGCCTCCGGAGCATTTATGCCCTGATAATCTATAACCATGCAATTATGCACGCCTTGATACCTCGTAGTCAGTTCCTTTGTAATCAGTGCATTTATTGTGCTTGCCATGGTTATCCCTACACCGCCACCTTAATACCGGGACTCATCGTTGAAGAGATTGTTGTCTTTTGCAAGAAGGTGCCCTTGGCAGAGGCTGG
>JAUXLO010000132.1 GCA_030623665.1 Planctomycetota bacterium | reverse complement strand
CATGTATTTTTGTAGGGGCGTGATTTATCGCGCCCGACCATAAGGGTTCGATAAATCGAACCCCTACAGTTCCTCTAGGATTGCTTCGCTTCGCTCGCAATGACAATACGTATCAGAACCTTGATTTTTGCATTTCTCAGAGGTCTCTTATTAAATAGGTTATAATAGAAAACCATAATCTATCTGGCGGAGAGAGAGGGATTCGAACCCCCGGTCCGCTTACGCGGACAGCGGTTTTCGAGACCGCCCCGTTCGCCCGCTCCGGCATCTCTCCTGGAAAAATTCTTTAAGCAGCCTGCCTGATTCCTCGGCAAACACCCCGGCTACCACCTTCACCCGGTGGTTAAACCTCGGCTCTTCAACCAGGTTTACCACAGAGCCTGCCGCCCCGCCCTTCTCGTCCCTTGCGCCGTAGACGAGCGTTTCAACACGGGCCAGCACCATTGCGCCGGCGCACATTACGCACGGTTCCTTGGTGACGTACAGGGTGGTGCCCTCAAGCCGCCAGTTGTCAAGCGCCTCGGCGGCCTGGGTGATGGCAATCATCTCGGCATGGGCGGTGGGGTCACGCAGCATCTCGCGCTGGTTGTGGGCCCTGGCTATTATGCGGCCCTGATGGGTTATTACCGCACCCACCGGGACCTCGTCGGCCTCAAGGGCTCTTTCCGCCTGATTCAGGGCCTCACGCATATAGCCCTGGTAGGTCTTTTGGCACAAATAACCACCCCCCCGTAATACAGAACCGTACTTAAGGAAGATCCAATCTCCCCTGTCCACTGCAACATATAAGCTAAATATGGCGCGCCCAGGAGGACTCGAACCTCCAACCTCCGGATTCGTAGTCCGTGACTCTATCCAATTGAGCTATGGGCGCACTTGTTTTCTATATTTTTTGGGAATGGGAAATCTGTGAGAAGTATATACCTTAAAGGGCCAAAAGTCAAGGAGAAACGCATATTTGGCCCAGGATTTGCATTGTGCCCTCAGGTGGCCACGTGCTACAGAAGCCCTTTATCCTTAAGGCTTACGTAGCTTCCCGCCCCTATTATTATATGGTCCAGCACCTTGATGCCTACCACGTCCGAAACTTCTTTGAGGCGGCTAGTTATGTCCAGGTCCTCCTGGCTGGGCGTGGGGTCGCCGCTTGGATGATTATGTACAAATATGACGGAAGCGGCGGATTCCCGTATGGCAGGGGCAAATACCTCCCTGGGGTGCACCACGCTTGAAGAGAGGCTGCCGGCAGACACCTGTAAGTCCTTAATTATTCTGCCTTTACTATCAAGCAGGAGCAGGTGAAAGGTCTCCTGCCGCCTGTCTCTGAGGCGCTCATGCATGTGGTTGAAGACGTCCTTGCTCGACGCCACGCGCTGCCCGGTTGTCAGGGGGGTGGCGGCAAAGCGCCTGGCGATGGCCGTAGCGGCCTTGACCTGGGCGGCCTTTGCCGGCCCGATGCCCTTTATCATGGCAAGCTCGCCTGTGGTCTTTGTGGCTAAGTTCCGGAAGTTACCATACTTAGCCAGAATCTTTTTTGCCAGGTCTATGGCGCTTGCCTCAGGGGTGCCGTCCCTGATGATTATCCCCAAGAGTTCGGCGTCCGAGAGGCTCTCCTCCCCGACGGCGATAAGCCGCTCCCTGGGTCTTTCTGCCTGGGGAAGCTCCTTTATAGTGGGCCGCCTGCGGAAGTACCTGCAGAGTTCGGTCAGCGTGCACTCGCTGCAGAGCGGGGCCTTGGGGTCGCACACGGCCCAGGGTCCATTGGCATAGGCGGCAAAGACGGTCTCCACCGCGACCTCTTCATTACCTGAAACGGTGGAGACGTCACCGATTATCCTCCGGATGCGCTCTCTGGTGGTACGTGAATCCTTTGGGGTCTTTATGAGCCCGATTCGGTGGAACATCTGCCTTGCGGCAGGGTTGGTCTCGATGTCGGGGTGCTGCGTGTCGGCCAGGTCTTCTGTCTCGGATATGGATATACCGGGGCCTGTATCTGGCTGCGGCGAGACCCTGGAGAGTCTTTGTGCCATCAGCCTGTAGACCTTGCAGGCGTGGCTGTTCGTTGACGGTGATGGTTTCTTAGGACTGGTCATTGTGGCTGGACCAAAACGCCGGTGACGTTCCCCCCCTCTAGGGTGAGTATTTAATCACCTTCACGTCCGATATGGTTATCGTCCCCTCCTGGATCATCTCGTCCAGGCACGGGAGAAAGGCGTCAATCCTCTCACGGCTGTCCACAATCTCGATTACCATGGGCATGTCTTCGGCAAGCCTGAGGATCTTGGTTGTATGTATCTCGTGGTGACGGCCGAAACTCTCCACCCCTTTGATTATGGTTGCACCTGCCAGGCCCTGCTCGATTGCCTTGCGGATAATAGCCTCGAAGAGCGGTACGCCCTTATGGCGGTGGTTTTCCCCCACGAAAATCTTCAGTCGTTTGCCATCCTCTATCTGTTTCATTATGGAAACCTCAGCACCGTTATGTAACCAAGCCACACAAAGAGGAGGCAGGAGACATAATGGCCTCCTATATAGAGAGACCCCAGGAGAAAGCTCCGCTCCTTAAAGAGTTCAAGGGTCTCGTAACTGAAGGTGGAAAACGTGGTAAAACCGCCCAGTATGCCTATAAACAAGAACTGCCTGAGAGAGGGGTTGAGGAAGACCCTTTCCCCTGCCATCGTGGCAAAAAGGCCTATGAGGTAGCAACCGAGGATGTTTACAAACAGGGTGCCGTAGGGAAACGTAGTGCCCAGGAGTTTCAGCATCCCATAGGACATCCAGTAGCGCATTATGCTACCGAGAAACCCGCCAAAGCCTACCCACATTGTAATCGTAAGGCCCTTGAGCATTTTTCGCCCCAAAACCTCGAAAACCTCAAGGCCTCAGAAGCCGAAGAGGTGAAACCGCGAGATAAGTATGGCCCCCATAATCCCCATCGCCGCAAGCATGAAAACGATGTAGCCTACAACAATTTTCCTGAAACCCTCTGGACCCATGTACCCTCCTCAAAGAAGATAACCCCCTAAACCTCTAATACCCCGGGCCTGCCCATAAATCGGCATCTCTGCATAACTTTTGATATTCATCCATATTAACAATAACGGCCTTTGCCGCTCATCTTTAAGGTGGCGGAGTTATCCTCTCTTCCTCAGCATTTCCACGAAGGCCTCGATGCGGGTGCGCATCTGGCCGTCAACCCCGCCCGGACGGTCGCACTCAAGGGTCAGGATGGGCACGTCAAGGCCTTTCCTGAACACGGTGTCAAAAATATTCCTGAAACAAAAGCTCTGTACGTAGTGGATTATGCCGTGTATGTTGCGCCGCTTGACCTCGCAGGCTATGTCCTCCAGCCTCCCATGGGCGTCGTATGGGTACGTGTACCTGGAGTACTGCTCCGCCAGGTCGTCCGTCTTATACGGCATGCTGAACTGCCGCTGTATCTCATTAAAGACCACGTGGACTCCAAGCCCTTCCAAAAAGTCGTATATTCCGCCGCATATTGGAGGGATACCTATATAGCCCAATCTCACCGTGTGCCGTACAGGTATTCTCTCCCTCGCCTCCTCAACAAAGGCCTTCGCCTTCTCTTCGAATAGTTCCACATTACCCATCATGTCGCTGGTGGAGACGTTCCATATATGGTTCTCTTCACCGGTGACCTTTGACTCCTCGCAGGTGAGGCGGTCTATCTCATGGACATGGGCGCGCACCCGGTCAAGCTCTCCCTTTACGGCCTCCGCCTTTTCCATATCCGTGCCGAGTGCGCCGGCAAGGCCGCTTAGTTGTGCCCGCAGTAGCGTTCTGTCCCTTCCATACGGATACTTGAAGGGTATTACGTCCACCCCCCCCTCTCCCAGTACCTCCATAAGGGCGTGGGTATTACTGCAGTCTCCCTCTATTACGCCGAGTACCTTCTTTATGTTCAGCTTCTTTGTGGCCGAGAAGAGGCCCTTTATCCATGCGCAGTTGTTCCGGGGGAGGCCGGCGTCTTCGGCCTTTTCTACCAGCCATAAGGGCTCGTCATCGGTTATAAATATGTTGTTAAGGTCCACCGGCACATGCCCCGATGCAAAGATTATCTCTATGGGCACGGTAGTGGTGATACCCACGGAGTTCTCAGGAGACGGCTCTTTTGGGACGAGTAAGGCCGGGAATTCAGTGGTATCGGGAAAGACAAACTCCACGTGATTAACCCCTTAGTACGGGTAGAGATTCGGTATTTAAAACTCCCTCAGCTAAGAAATCTGCAAACTTAGACTAAGGCATAATTACAACAGAGCAATAGAGATAAGTCAAGGACATACTGTAGAATCATCCGGAACGGCATACAATTGACAAGGGTAATCCCATGGGCTAGAATGCCTCTATCTTTGAGGCCCGCTATGGAAAAAGAGATACGTAAGAACAACAAAATCCCACCCAACCTGAAGGACTATAGCAAGAGCTGCAAGGAATTCCGCTGGGAAGACGTCAAAAGAGGGCTTGGACTGGACACCGGGGACGGCGTCAATATCGCCACAACCGCCATTGATTCACACGCAGAGAGCGGGCGTAAGGATAAAGTAGCCCTCTACTGGGAAGGTTCCGGTGGAGAGCGCAGGGAATATACCTTCGGCGATATGCAGCGGGAGTCGAACCGGGTGGGCAACATGCTGAGGTCGCTTGGCGTCAAGAAGGGCGACCGGGTGTTTGTGTTCCTGCCCCGTATACCAGAGCTCTACGTCAGCATAATCGGCATTGCAAAGATAGGCGCGGTGGCAGGTCCGATGTTCAGTGCATTCGGCCCCGAGGCCATCCGTGACAGGCTGAAGGACAGTGGCGCCAGGGTGCTCATAACCGACTCGTCCCTCAGGGAGAGGGTCCAGCAGGTCCGGGACGAGCTTCCTGAGTTAAATACCGTAGTGGTGGTGCGTGTGCCGGCGAAAGAAAAGTTGCGGGAGGGCGAGGTGCGTTATGAAGAGGAGATGGAAAAAACCTCACATGGTTTAAAGATAGAGCCGATGTCACTGGAAGACCCGTTTTATATGCTCTACACGTCGGGAACGACAGGGAGACCCAAGGGGGTGGTACACGTCCAGAATGACATGATTGCACACTACATCACCACCAAATGGGTGCTCGACCTGCGTGAAGAGGATGTGTACTGGTGTTCGGCGGACCCCGGTTGGGTAACGGGCACCGTGTACGGGCTGTGGGGTCCTTGGCTTAACGGTGTCTCTCAGGTGGTCTTTGAGGGCAGGTACGATGCCGAACGCTGGTACTCCGTTATGGCGGACTACGGCGTGACCGTGTGGTACACGGCCCCAACGGCCCTCAGGATGCTGATGAAGGCGGGTGGCGAGGTGGTAAAAGGTTATAACCTCAGTGCCCTCAGGTACATATGCAGCGTGGGCGAGCCCCTGAACCCGGAGGTGATACGCTGGGGGATGGACGTCTACGGGCTCTGTATCCACGATACCTGGTGGCAGACCGAGACGGGCTCTATTATGATAACTAACTACCTGTCCATGCCGGTACGCCCCGGCTCGATGGGGAAACCATTTCCGGGGGTGGAGGCGGCCGT
>JAUXLO010000082.1 GCA_030623665.1 Planctomycetota bacterium | reverse complement strand
TGAGGCCGCCTCGCCGACCATGCAGGCTGCATTTGGCATCACCCTTATCACCCTGGAGCCCGGCTTAAGGCCGGCCTCGAGTGCAGAGGTGGTAACGCCCGCGGCTATGGAGACGACCAGGTGTTTATCCGGCAAAACGTCATCGCGTATTTGCGTGAGTACGCCAGGTACATCGGGCGGTTTTATCGCCAGGATGATGAGTGATGCACTTTTTGCAATCTCTCCGTTATCTCTGGCGACCTTGACTCCCAGTTCCTTTCCTGCATCTGCACACCGCTTTTTGTCTATATCACAGATGAAGACGTTTTTCGGCTTCACAAGGCCGGCATTGAGTATACCCCTTAGGAGCGCCACTCCCATTTTGCCCGTGCCTATAAGCCCTATACTTTTTTCAAACATGTCGTACCTCACTCATCACTTTATGTCCATCTTCATGCCCTGGGCCATCTTGATCTCCCTGGCGTGGTTCACCGTCCAGGCCGTGCGGTGGGTAACCACGTCAATGAGCGTACTGGCGGAGGGCAAGCCCGTACCGCTCTTCTTCACCCCGCCGAACGGCAGGTGCACCTCTGCCCCTATGGTGGGAAGGTTTACATATCCCAGACCATATTCACACCTGTCGCGGACCTCCCTGGCCTTTCTGTAATCCTCCGTGATGACCGAGCAGGAGAGCCCGTAGTCCACGTCGTTGTGAACCTCTACTGCCTCGTCCAAATCCCCCACGGGTATGATGGCCACGTGCGGACCAAAGACCTCCTCTCTAAGGACCCTGCTCTTGGAATTATGTTTCATCCTGTAGACGAAGGGCGAAACGAAGCAGCCTTTATCATACTCAGGTCCAGTCATCCTGCCCCCGTCAAGGAGTACGGTTGCCCCTTCGTCTTTGGCAAGCTGGTTGTAGCTTAATATCTTCTTTAGTTGGGTCTCATTTATCACGGGTCCGGTAAAGACATTGGGGTCCATAGGGTCACCGATACGTATATTTTTCGACATCTTAACGAACCTCTTTTGAAAATCCTTCAGTACTTTCTGATGTACAATAATGCGGCTAGCGGCCGTGCAGCGCTGTCCGGAAGTCTTGTAGGCGCTTATTACAGAAGCACTTACGGCCAGGTCTATGTTGGCGTCCTCCAGGACGATAATGGCATTCTTGCCTCCCATCTCACAGGCGCACATCTTATCGGAATACTCGGCGCAGACCTTTCGTATCTGCTGTCCGACCTCTGCGGAACCCGTAAAGAGGACCACGGAGATGTCCGGATGACGGGCCAACGGCATACCACACTTCTCACCGCTACCATAGAGGATGTTTATTACGCCAGGCGGCAGACCTGCCTCCTCGATACATTCAGCCATCTTCTGTGCAGTGCAGGGCGACTCCTTGGACGGCTTGAACACCACGGTGTTGCCCTCCGCCAGAGAAGGCGCAACGAGCCAGAAAGGTATGGCAAGGGGGAAGTTCCAGGGAGTAATCACACCGATTACACCCTTTGGTTTCCGCCTCATGAAAGAGTCTTTTTCAGCTATCTCGGACGATACCACGTCCCCAAACGGCATCCGCGCCGTGCCAAACACGTACTGAACCATGTGTATGGCTTCGGTGACGTCTGCCCTGGCCTCGTTTATACTTTTGCCCATCTCCCTGGTAATCACCTGGGAGATGGCCTCCCTTTCTCTTTTCAGTATCTGGACCAGGTTGTCAAGGTATTCACCCCTCCGGATGCGGGACAGGGACCTCCAGGCAGGGAAGGCACGTCTGGCAACATCGACGGCGCTCTTTATTTCATCTTCACCCGACTGAGGCAGGACCCCCACCACCTCTTGCAGGTTGGCGGGGTTCTTCTTTTCCAGTGTCTTGCCCGTGGGCTCCACGAATTGCCCGTCTATATAGTTCTTGCACTGTATCATCGATTCGAATCCCCGGCTACAAACGCAGGCATGAAAATGGCCTTGTGGGTGACTGGGGAATATCATATAAAAAGGGTAATAAAATGACCAGAGAAAAGTTAGTATACGTAGGGCATTGGTGGATAGTATTGAGGCGAAAGACGAGGTTAATCCTGCAAATATAAAGGTTCTTTATGAAAGTCCTTGGCATAGAGACATCGGGATTAGTGGGCAGCGTCGCCGTCTGCGAAGACGGTGAGACCCATGTGCTTGCAGAAAGGAGTTTTGAGAAGGGCATGCGTCATGGGAAGGCCCTGGTACCTTCTATAGAAGATATGTTCCGCACGCTGGGACTAGAGTCCGAGGCAATAGACCTTATAGCAGTAAGCCACGGCCCCGGCTCATACACCGGGTTAAGGGTAGGCGTTACCTGTGCAAAGGTCCTGGCCTATACCCTCGGTAAGCCGCTTGTAGCCGTTTCCACCCTGGACGTGCTGGCTGAGAACGCCCCGCCAGACGAGATAACCATCTGCCCGGTGCTGGATGCGAGGAGGGAACAGGTATATGCATGTATCTATAAGCGTCCAGACGCCGTGTGGCAGCGGCTGTCGGAGCCTATGGTCATCTATCCCCAGAAACTGCTGGAAATGTTGCCCCGGCCGGTCTTAATGTTCGGAGACGGCACGGACAGTTATAGAGAGGTATTCACCGCCGACGGGGTGGCCTTCGGGGGCAATGAAATGGGTGCGGCAAGGGCCCGTGTTGTGGCCCGTCTGGGTAAGACGGCCTTTGACAAGGGAGAGATTATCGATCCGTACCGGCTTCAGCCGCTCTATATGAGGATACCTGAGGCGGAGGAGAAATGGAAGGTGCGCCAGAAATAGGCAAGCCCTGCGCTACGCGGTTAGTAAATTAGCTCTCGGATTTTTGAGGAGTTTCTGTAAGCACAACGACGTTGTTGCTCCGGACCTCCATAAATCCGCCTTCAAGCTCCAGATCAACCACTTTATCCCCAGACTCTTTTATCTTAAAGGTACCTTTTTTCAACCAGGTGAGTAGTGGGGCATGGTCCCGCAGTATACCCATGGAACCTTCTGCCCCTTTGGCTACCACGCTGGTAACGTTCCCCTCGTAGACTATCCCTACGGGAGAGATTACATCTAATCTAAAGGTCCTTTCTTCTGTCATGCCTTCTCCTGTACCGTCATCTCCTTAGCCTTTTCCACAACCTCCTCGATGGCCCCCATCATATAAAATGCCTGTTCCGGGAGGTCATCGTGCTCTCCATCTACTATCTCTTTGAAGCTCCTGACAGTGTCCTGAATGGTTACATACTTGCCCTTAATGCCCGTAAACTGCTCTGCAACAAAGAAGGGCTGTGAGAGGAACTTCTGGAGCCTGCGGGCTCTCTTTACCAACACCTTATCTTCCTCAGTTAGCTCCTCCATGCCTAATATTGCTATGAAGTCCTGAAGGTCTTTGTTCCTCTGCAAAATCCTCTGCACCTCTCTGGCCACCCAATAGTGTTCCTCTCCCATAATCTGTGGGTCCAAGACCCTTGATGTAGAGCGCAGTGGGTCAACCGCGGGATATATTCCCAGCTCAGCAATCTGACGTGAGAGCCATATGGTTGAATCCAGGTGGGGGAATGTGGCTACAGGCGCTGGGTCTGTAAAGTCATCCGCTGGGACGTAAATTGCCTGCATAGAGGTTATAGAGCCCTTCTTGGTGGAAGTAATCCTCTCCTGGAGGTCTCCCATCTCAGTGGCAAGGGTGGGCTGATAACCAACCGCAGAGGGCATACGACCAAGCAGAGCAGATACCTCCGAACCAGCCTGTACAAAGCGGAAGATGTTATCGATGAATAACAATACGTCCTGTCGCTCTACGTCTCTAAAATACTCTGCCATGGTGAGGGCCGTCAGTGCAACCCTCAAACGCGCACCTGGCGGCTCGTTCATCTGGCCGAATACCAGCACAGTCTTCTCCAGTACGCCAGACTCCTTCATCTCGAGCCAGAGGTCGTTACCCTCTCTGGTCCTCTCACCCACGCCGGCAAAGGTAGAGAACCCACCATGCTCTGTGGCAATACTCCTGATGAGCTCCATGATGAGTACCGTCTTGCCCACTCCTGCACCACCAAACATACCAACCTTACCACCGCGCGCAAAAGGTGCCAGGAGGTCTACAACCTTTAGTCCAGTCTCAAATACGGTGGTGGCTGTCTCCCTCTCGTCGAAAGACGGTGACGGCCGGTGTATGGAGTGTTTTTCCTCAGCTTCTACCTTGCCAAGATTGTCTATGGGCTCTCCTAATAGATTGAATATCCTGCCGAGTGTGGCTTTACCCACAGGTACACGTATGGGTGCACCGGTATCCTCCGTCTCCATTCCTCTAACAAGTCCGTCGGTGGAGGCCAGTGCGATACACCTGACTGTGTCGTTACCCACGTGTTGCGCAACCTCCACGGTAAGGTTTATACCCCTTTTGGTATCCTTAATCTTTATGGCATTATGTATGGCCGGAAGGTTATTGGGCTTAAATCTTATATCAACCACAGGGCCTATAATCTGCTCTACAGTTCCTATGTTCAACTCTTTTGACCTCCTTAAGATATTAATTTACAAAATTGAAATCTGAGATCCCTGAAAAAATATACAGAGAGTGCACAAAAATGCTACGAACTGTCATTGCGAGCAAAGCGAAGCAATCTCACGTTTTATGGTGGAAACAACTTATAAGATTGTTCGCCAAAAAGATAGGTGAATCCGCCTCTGGCGTGACTTCGTCGCTTTCACTCCTCGCAATGACGGCTCTGTTTTGCCTTTTTCAGAGGTCTCTTTATTCTAGTTTATATTCTACCTGTGCACAAGGGCCTCAGCGCCAGAGACTATCTCAAGTAGCTCCCTGGTAATGGCCTCCTGGCGCGCCCTATTGTAAGAACGTGTGAGTTCGCTTATCATCTCCTCGGCATTCTCAGAGGCGGCAATCATTGCGACCCTCCTTGCCGAAAACTCTGACGCCAGCGACTCCCATAAAGCGCAGCGGATAGAGGACTCTACGTATCTGGGGGAAAGCTTTGAGAATATCTCCTCAGCCGATGGTTCAAATATGTAATCGGTTTGCGATGCGACCTTTTTTGCCTCTTCTGTAGCCACCGTTTCTACAGGAAGCAGCTTTATACTGGCAGGCACGCAACGCATTATTGTGACGAATTTGGTGAAGAATATCTGGACCTGGTCGCATGTGCCAGCCTCGTAGTCTGCGATAAACTGTCCCGCAAGCCCCACTATCTGTTCTTCTCCAATTCTCTCCACATCGTCAGGGATATTCTTTTCTATCTTGTACTTCCTTCTGCTAAAGAAGGTTTTGCCCTTTCTACCAATAAGTACGAGCCTTATATCCTTGTTTGGATTCTGCCTTATAAACCGAAGTGTCTGCTGGATGATATTGGTATTATAGGCGCCGCACAGCCCCTTGTCGGACGTTATCAGCAGTATCCTTATTTTCTTGACGTCTCTGGGTTTAAGCAACGGGTGGGTCTTTCCGACGGAGGTGGTTGCAAGGTAGTTTAGAAGGCCCGTCATCTTATCATTGTATGGTCTTGCGGCAATGATGCGTGCCTCGGCCCTTCTTAGCCTGCTTGCGGCCACCATCTCCATGGCACGGGTTATCTGCTGAATGTTAGTAACGCCACGTATACGTTGTTTTATTTCCCGTGTGCTAAGCACCTCTTATTTACTCCCGGTAAATGCCTTCTTAAATTCCTCAACGGCCTTGGTCAGCCTGTGGGCGACGTCCTCACGTATCCTCTTTTTTTCTTTTATCTCTTCTCCCACGGCAGGGTATTTTTCAGCCATAAACTTGTGGAATTCTTCTTCAAATTCTCTCACCTTGTCCACGGGTACATCGCTCAGGTAACCATTGACCCCAACGAAGATAATCATTACCTGTCTCTCTACCTGTACCGGATGGTACTGTGGCTGTTTCAGTATCTCTACCAGCCGCTCTCCCGTTGAGAGCTGTTCCTGTGTGGTCTTATCAAGCTCAGAACCGAACTGTGCAAATGCGGCCAATTCACGGTATTGTGCCATTGTGAGTCTAAGCATACCCGCAACCTTTTTCATTGCGGGTATCTGGGCGTTTCCGCCCACCCTGGACACTGAAAGCCCCACGTGGATTGCAGGTCGGACACCAGAATAAAACAGGTCGTTCTCCAAGTATATCTGTCCATCAGTGATGGAGATTACATTAGTGGGAATGTATGCAGAGTAGTCGCCAGCCTGGGTCTCTACCACCGGTAGGGCCGTGAGCGAGCCTCCGCCACGTTCCTCGTCCAGCTTGGCCGCCCGCTCAAGTAGCCGGGAATGCAGATTGAAGATGTCCCCGGGGAATGCCTCTCGGCCAGGTGGACGCCTGAGGAGGAGCGATACCTGACGATATGCCAGGGCGTGTTTGTATAGGTCATCGTACATCACCAGGGCATGCTTGCCCTTATCCCTGAAATACTCTCCCATGGCGCATCCTGCGTAGGGTGCAATATACTGTAGTGGTGCGGGGTCACTGGCCGAGGCCACTACCACTGTGGTGTAGTCCATGGCCTTGTGCTTCTCAAGCGTCCTGATCACATCCAAGATGGTAGACATCTTTTGGCCAATAGCTACATAGATGCAATAGACATCCGTTTCCCTTTGATTGATAATAGTATCTATAAGGATGGCTGTCTTCCCCGTCTGTCGGTCCCCTATTATCAGTTCCCTCTGTCCCCTGCCTATGGGAATCATGGCGTCTATGGCCTTGATACCGGTCTGCAGGGGTTCCTTTACCGGCATCCTCTCCACCACGCTGGGTGCGCGTCCCTCAATTGGTCCGAATTTGTCAGCAGCAATTGCCCCTTTGCCGTCCACTGGTTGCCCCAGGGCGTTCACGGTCCTTCCCAGAAGTGCTTCCCCAATCGGCACCTGGACTATCCTGCCAGTTGTCTTTACTGTATCTCCTTCCTTTACATTCTCATCGGATCCTAGCAAGACGGCCCCAACATTATCCTCTTCCAGGTTGAGCGCAATTCCGTACAATCCGTCTGTAAATTCTAGTAACTCGCCGGACATACAGTCATCCAGACCATAGATCCTTGCCACGCCATCACCCACCTGGAGCACCGTTCCCACGCTCTCCATCTGGAGCTTTTCTTCGTATCCCTCTATCTCTTTTTTAAGTATAGATGCAACCTCATCAGGTCTTAACGCCATAGCAAAATACTCCTATTCCTGAAAATCCCGATGTATCCTATAAAAAAGCGGGCATGGACCGCTTGGGTCAGCTAACCCCCACCTCAACCAACTTTCTCCTCAGGCTATTAAGGCGGGAGGCGGTGCTTCCGTCAATAACCTTGTTGCCAATTCTAATTATTGCTCCACCAAGTATTTCAGGAGTTACCTTGGTGTTTACCTCCACTGTTTGCTTCGTAATGGCCTCCAGAGTCTCCTTAAGCCTGGCGAGTTTCTCGTCTGCCAGTGGTATAGCTGTCTGGACAGTAGCCCTAAGTGTACCACTGACTGAATCAGCAACCGCCCGGTACTGCTCCAAGACATCATCCAGTATCCTTTCCCGCCTTTTTGTCACAATAAGCAGCAAGAATTTTCTGACCAGAGGACTTAGATGCGGAGCCAAGAGGCTTTCAATGAGCCTCGTCTTCTCCTCTCTGGTAACTGAGGGGTGGAGAATAATCTTTCTCAGATGCGCGTTTTCCCTAAAAAGCTTGGCCACGGTTTCCAAATCATTCGTGGCCTGTTGAAATTGATTCTTGGACTTGGCAAGTTCGAAAAGGGCCTGAAGATACCCTGTGGCAAGTGTCTTATCTATCATTTAAGGCCCTCCACATCCTCAATGAACTCGTCCACCAGTTTTTCAGCCTTGTC
>JAUXLO010000075.1 GCA_030623665.1 Planctomycetota bacterium | reverse complement strand
CTTAAGGTTGGAGGACCAGAAGGGGAAGGTATGGCACTGCTTCGGCCTGACCCCATATATGTTGCACCCATCTGAGTACATTATGCAATCGCCGTTGGGGCCTTCAAGGAGGCTCATCCTCTGCCCGACCTTCCGCAAATACTTTTTGCCAAATGAGCCTGGCACTTCCTTAACGTAGCGGGATATAGTCTTAACCTCTTCAGCGGTAACCCAGACGTACCCCGGCTCTCCGCGGCAGCAATTCCCGCATCTCTGACACTCAAAACGCAGGCCGTTGCTGTACCACGGCTTACATTGCGCCTCTTGTTTCTTCATTTCCTTTACGTAGAAAGGCCGGGGAAGGACAGGACACAAAAAGCAAAAGGAATGGTAGGGGAAGCATGCGCAAAGATCCCCCCATCATTCCTTTTGAAAGCAATCTGTATTTTCAAGAAGAACCACTATTCGTAGTGGTCCGGAATCCAGATCTTTTCTTCGTACTCCTGCCAGTGTCCGCTCGGGATAGGTTTTTCCTCGTAATGACCCTCTATTACACGGTCCCCTTCTACGCGCTCAGGTACCCACACACGCTCAGTCTTAGTGGTATCCACCCACTGCTTCTTTTTAACGTATTCGTAGTGTCCCTGAACGAACGTCTTTCCTTCGTGTGACGCACTCTGCTCAGCGGCCTCCAGCTGTTGGTCCTTCTCCTGCAACTGCTGCTCTAGCTCTGCCTTCTCCTTATCCTGCTTCTTCTTTTCCGCCTGGTCGCCAATCAGAGCGCCGATTAGACCGCCACCTCCAGCCCCAATCGCTGCGCCAAGCCCGGGGGCCCCAAATGCTGCGCCAATACCGGCCCCCGCCGCCGCTCCACCTGCCGCGCCGATAGCCGTACCCTTCTGGGTTCCGGTCATTTCACAACCAGAGCCAACCAGTGCTATCCCAAGGACAAATACCAGACACAAAAGTGGTTTCGTACTCATATCCGCTTCTCACCCCCTTTCTCTTCTGAATTTTAGACCATCCCTGCTTAGAAATCAAGCAAGAAGGCCGGAGAGAAAAATACATTTTTAGAAAGATTGCCGCAGTCCCTGAAGCATACACCCCAGCCCAGTATTGATTCGATTAACCTGATATTGGACAGCAGGGACTGCCGCCGTTGCTACTGTTGCTGTTGATATTCCAGCTGCTGTTGCTCATCCTTTGTTTGCTGCTCTAGTTGCTCTGTTTTCTGCTGTTCCCCTTGTAACTGCTGCTTTAGCTCCTCCTTCTCCTTTTCCTCTTTCTTCTTTTCTCCCTCGAGTCCCACTATCGCGCCAGTCACGGCGCCCACACCTGCGCCTATGCCTGCGCCTACGCCTGCACCCACGGGGCCAGCCACACCCGCACCGATAGCAGCCCCTGACGCCGCTCCGGCACCCGCACCAATGGCCGTATCCTTCTCCACCTCTGAAGCGGTACAGCCCGAGAGCGCCAGCACTATAACTAAAGAACATACTGTTATGGAAATCCTGCCACTCATCTTACTCGCCCTCTATAAAATTTCCTGTATAGTTTTAGAAAGCATAAAATTATACCATCGAAAGTGTGTCAAACAAAGATATTATTCTCTGGCCAGTGGGACTGTATATACCAGTGCGCCCATCAACTCGTCCCCTTTCGCAGTGACGTGGCACATCCTGCATTCCTCCATTACCATCGGCACGGGTGTGGCAGCCCTGAAGACCTTTTTGCCTTCTACGACCTCAACCCTGTCGAAGAAATCTGCCCCGCCTTTGAGCGCCTGTACCGCCTCTTTCTCGAAGTCGTCCTTGGGCCTGTTGGCGGGGTTGAAGAAGTTTTTCGTTGCGGTTATGATCCGGCCTGAGTGCCAGCCCTTCTTTTCCATCTCGGCAAATACCTCTTTCGTCACTGTGGCAGAGGGTATGCGGCCCATGTTCTCTACATGGTCACGGGTATCGAATACAATCCAGAACTTATATACATCATCCAGCAGCTTGACGATGATCTTTGCCTCCTTTGCATCAAGGTCCCCCCAGTTATCGAAGGCTGTGGCCCTGTGCGTTAGCATTATGGATGCGGTTATTAACACAGTGGCAGTAAATAACATTCTTCCCATATTCGTTTCCTCTCAAATCAGGGGAGGTAGCCGCCATAAGTAGATTAGATCCCGCAGACCGCCTCCAGGTAAGAAAAAATACGCACACCTGGGTACACAACAGTGTGTGCCCAGCAGTACACGCCTACGCCTCACAGGCAATTAGACTTACATATTGTGCTCCCTGTATTGTAAATTATATGTAACACTCTCCACCTAACCACTTTGGCCACCGTTTAATACTCTGGTTCTCTTTTTCATAATTACTTTAATGGCAATAGGATACGTATGTCTACACCTTCACGGGTAGGAAGAAAGTTGCGTAATAATATGGTATGGTAATTGCGGTTAGCTTTATCTTTGTCTTGGTCTTGGGAGTGCGGCAGAAGACCGAATTTGATGTATCCCTTGTGCATTGGTGTTACCATTGTTATAGACCGGGAGATATGAGTATTCTATTCCAACATTGAACCACTGAAAAGGATAAAATCTCCGATGTTAAATTACGGTACATTAAGCTGTCATGCGCCCTCTTCAGAGGAAGGTCCGTTAACGGGAAGGCCGTTTCATAAACTCTCAACTTTAGCTCCACTCCGGGCCTTGCTTCCAGCCCTAGTGGTTTCTCGCACAAATGACCAGGCATCTACATCAGCCTTAAGGCATCTAGAGGTATCGGCCTAATGGCTGATACTACCATAGAACCAACTGCCGGGCGCGTGTCTGGCAGTGGTGCTGGGGCAGCCCTTCCGGCAGAACCACCGGGAAACCCCACGATACTTTATCTTGCCACGACGGCATTCTTCTTCTGTTTTGCAATCTGGGCATTATATGCCCCCTTTGGGCCTTACTTCAGGGAGTGGTACGGTCTCTCCGCCGGCCAGGCGCTGATACTGGTAGCTATCCCGGCCCTGTTCGGCTCTATCATCCGCATACCCATTGGTATATTAGCGGATAAGTATGGAGGGAGGATAGTATTTACCATACTGCTCTTCTTTATCATCATTCCGTTGGTTGGGGCCATATTTGCTGACAGCTATGTTATGTTTCTTGTCTGCGGTCTTTTCTTTGGCGTGGCTGGCACGTCGTTTATCATAGGCATTACCCATGTATCCGTCTGGTACCCGCAGGCCAAACAGGGCACCGTCCTGGGGATATATGGTATAGGCAATGTAGGTACCGTCCTGGCCACTATATTTGTGCCTATCTTGATAATATCGGTTTTTGGTGGAAATGTTACTGATACCGGAACCGGCGGGGTCGGCGCTGATACCCCGACGGAACAGATGCTTCAGGATATTGATGAGTCCTCTCCGCTTAAGGATGCAGATAAAGGATCTTCACATACGCAGTTACCACCTAAGTTTATGGTGGGCTCCATGCCCGGCTGGCATCTTATCTTCGGCATCTACGCCATCCCCGCCCTGATCATGGGCATAGTATACTGGATAGTTACCTCTGAACCGCCCAGGCGTCGTGAGCCTAAGTCATTTGGAGAGATATTCAGCATCTATAAATCAAACGGGCTTGCCTGGTTATTCGCATATCTGTATTGGATGACCTTTGGCGCTTTTGTGGCCTTCTCGTTATTCTCGCCCACATATCTTAATGACCGCTGGGATATAGACAAACACACGGCTTCTATGGTCTATACGACTATATTCGTCCTTATAACGGCGCTTATCAGGTCGTTCGGCGGTTGGCTCTCGGACAAGATAGACGCAAGAAGGATACTTATTGTCACATTCGGAGTCTCGCTTGGAGCGCTGGTGACGATGACTGCCGAGATATCCTTTCCTGTACAGGTAGGATGCCTGTACCTGCTTGGCTTCTGTTGTGGTATAGGAAACGCATGCGTGTTCAAGCTCATCCCATCCTATTTTACCGCTGTGGGTGCGGTGGGCGGCCTGGCCGGGGCCATAGGAGGGGTCGGTGGCTTCTTTATGCCCATTGTCATGGGACTGATTAAGGACGCCACGGGTAGCTACAAGTACGGATTTGGAATATGGGTTGTCATATGCCTGGGGACCCTTATCATCGTCTTGATGCCAAGACTGTTTCATAGGCAAAGAGTCTGATGAGATAGAGATTGCACTGGGAGATTTGACTAATGGCCAGCAAAGCGGCGGCGTTTGAGCCACAGGGTAATACAACAGTACTTTCCTTCGCTACCGTAGCCTTCGGGACCTGCTTTGCAGTATGGGCCCTTTACTCCCCCTTAGGCCCCTACTTCAGGGAGGAGCTAAACCTTAGCGAGTCCCAGCTCGCCCTGCTTATATCCATACCCGCCTTCCTGGGCTCCGCAATGCGCATCCCCATGGGTATCCTTACCGATATGTACGGCGGGAGGAAGGTCTTCAGCCTCCTGCTGTTATTTTGTTTCTTCCCGGCTATAGCGTGTATCTATGGCAATACCTACTCGTTCCTGCTTATATGCGGCTTCCTTTTTGGCATGTCGGGAACATCCTTCGCCGTCGGAATCCCCCACGTCTCAAGGTGGTACCCTAAACATAGGCAGGGACTCGTGCTTGGCATATATGGTATTGGAAACGTCGGGGCCGCCCTATCCACACTATTCGTGCCGCGTCTTATAACGTATTTCGGCGGTGACTGGCATCGAATCTTTCCTATCTATGCCGTTCCTTGCCTTGTAATGGCCATTCTCTACTGGCGATACACGACCGATGCACCCATGGCAACCAAGACAAAGAGTCTTCGTGAGATACTGGGCATATTCAGACGGACTCCATTGGCCTGGGTATTTTGTGCATTTTACTGGGTGACCTTCGGTGGTTTCGTGTGTTTCGCCCTATTCCTGCCGGCATACTTCAAGAAGGTTTACAACATCACCCCGGTACAGGCTGGTGACCTGACAACACTCTTTATATTAGTCACGTCATTCATAAGGCCGGTCGGGGGTTATCTGGCCGATAGGATGGACGGAAGAAAGATACTTCTTGTGCTGTACACGCTGGTGGCAGCCTTTCTCCTTCTAGAAGGGTTAAAGCCGAACCTTACTATGGCATCTGCGGCTTTCATATTGCTCGGCGCCCTTTTGGGCATTGGAAACGGCGTTGTGTACAAGCTGGTTCCTACCTATTTCGCCGCGGAGACCGGAGCGATAGGAGGCCTGGTAGGGGCAGCCGGTGGTCTGGGGGGGTTTTTCATGCCGATTGTTCTGGGCGCCTCCAGAGATATGACTGGCAGCTACTTCACGGGTTTTGGGATCGCCGCCGCCATATGTCTCTTATGTGTATTCCTGGCGCGCAAGGAATTCCAGAGGGCGTAGCACGGATTAGCAGCCACCCTTCACCTCCCGAACGAGGACTATTATACCCTGGCTACGAGGCCCCCCCGCCGTCTCTCACAGCTCAATAAGTGCAGCATGTTCGAAACGGTGAGTCATTCTGTATATTAGGAAGTAGACCAGATGATTCCTGATTTCGTTAAATTTCTGATCTAAGGCTAAATGCAGCGTGAATCCCAGGAAGATGTATGTCACAACTGGATTCATAGGGTAAAAGATACAGAGTCCCCAGAAGCCTATTATGAGTTCCCAGCTGTGGAGAAAGATGTATATGCGGGTTACCCTATGTCTACTTTCCTCAAAGCCCTCATATGGAAAAAGGTTATATACATTAATTAGTGCAAGGAGACCTCGCCGCAGGCCAAGGTTATTGACCCAATCGAACACATGGTCTAAGTCTATCAACCATCCCGCCAAGAAGCAGGACACCGCCGGCGCAGAGTCCCCCTTTAAGGCATAAACCGTAAGCCCCAGCGCCCCGGATGTCAATATATGTCCAGCAGGTTTCATGTATCCCGATAGTTACCGGCAGAAAGATGCAGCAACATAATAATATACACAGGTCATACGGTCAAGGATTGGAAAGCCCTCTACCCGTTGTATCTTATGAAATGTGAACAACTAATGACAGGCCTGCGTTTGAGGTAGATTGAATCTAACTGCCTCCGGCGTGCACGGCATGCTCCTTCACAGGCATAGCTTTAGGGGTGCAACCTCTCATCAGAAGGTAGGAAGTATTGAACCTGTGAAGAATCCTATATGTGAGAAAGTAGGTCAGATACCTCTTGGGGCCGTTAAATATTTGGTCCAGCGTTAGATGGGAGGTGTAGCCCAGGGCGGCGTAGGCGGCCCAGGGCGGCAGACCATAAAGGATGTGAAAAGCCAAAAAACCGATCACATATTCCCAGCCATGAAATATCACATAAGCGCGGCGGATCCTCGTTCTTTCAAGATTGTTAAGTATGCGGGCATAGTCTAGCCTAGGCCCAAAATTCAGTAGCCAGTCCAAGAAGTGGTCTACATCTACCAACCACCCGCTCAGAAAACACACTGCGGACGGGAAAAACTCACCCGTGTAGGCATAAACGCCCAGACCAAGAATCCCAGAGAACTTTACGTGGCTTGAAACTTTCATAGTCCTAATCGTCTGTCGGCAAAGCAGACACATATCATAAGGAGACCCCTTCGTCAAGGATTTAATGGTCATCCATTGAGTAGACATGGCATTGCCGTACCGCTAATAGTTTTGCTAGTAGGCCTAATCTTTATTGACAATCCCGCCCATATAATTACACTTATAACCAGTTATTTAAGGCCCCTGAAAAGGGGGTTCAGGTTGGTGTTCTAGATTTGTCCTCAACGGGACGACATGTTCTCCATATCCACGACGCCAACGGTTACCTGCCAAGTTTTCTATGGATTCAGATCGTGATGTTTAACCGGGTGAAGTCATGTTTGTAAGGATTGTAGAGACCAGGAGTGGTGGAAAGACTCACCGTTACCTGCGAATCGTTGAGAACTACAGGGACGACGGAAAGATAAAGCAACGGGTGCTGTGGAATCTGGGAAACCTGGACAAGATAAGAAATAAGCTGCCAGGACTTGTGAAATCTCTGGCCAATCATTCCGGTGAAAAGTTTGTTGCGCTCAAGGCGCTAAAGACCGAGACGGTAAGGGAATACGGAAATATGCTCCTTTTGGAGACCCTGTGGAACAGACTCGATATCGAGGAAATCTTTGGTAAAGACAAGACCATTGAGAGAATGAGACCCTACCTTATGGCCGTTACCTTTCACCACCTGCTGAATCCTGGCGGACAACCCCCCCTTGCTGAATGGCTGGGCAGGGTCTATCTACCAGAGCTGGATGGTCCTTCGCGTTCAGGCGGGGTGCGTTTTGCCGAGAGGGCTCTTGGGCTTTTAAAACGTCTGGAAGAGGACGGCAAAGGGAAGGGATTGCGCATCATATCAAAGACTGCCTATAAAAGAACGGCGGCTTTTTGCTACATAATCAGACTCAGGATGAATGCCCCTGGGGTGCGTGGAAACCTATTAAGGCAGAAGGAATCACTATTGGTAATTCTTGCCACAGGCGGTATTCCCTGGGCCTACGGTATATATGACGGGAAAAGTCCCATAACCCTTGTGCGGGACGTGCTCGGCGATAACGGCCTCTTGAAGAGGCGCAAGATCACCTTTGTGACCAATAGACAGACTATCGGTGATAGTGTTACCAATTTCTTTAATAGAAAGGGGATTCCCTATATAGTTTTTATCAACAGATGGAGCAAGAAGGCTGTTAAGAGGTCCGTTTACAACATAGGCAGGGGATATGTCGCGCATAGAATTAAAACCAGCGGCAAGAAGGGACCTCGCGTCTACGTACTTTCCAGAAAGACAACCCGCTCCCGGAAGAAGAGGCACATCGAGCTTGCATTCAAAACAAATGTGGCAGACCGTGCATTTCCGCTTAAGGCCGTTAAGGTCCGCAGAGAACTCCTTCATCTGAAAGAGTTCTTTGGGAATATAACGGCGCCCACCAGGGTCTTGTCCAGAGTAGCATATAAAAGGGGATATATTTTAATATGCTTGTCTTCCTACCTCCTTTCAAGGGCCTTGGCCAAGGGGCTTGCCCGGGTGCGGATGCGTCATGGGTTCACATACCTTGAGTTCCTGGACAGGTTGAGAGATATTAAGGTAGTGACAAACATAGTGTCCGGAAGGAGGCTAAAGTACGTAACGAAAATACCCCGTCAGACGGGAGGATTGCTGAGGGCTTTTGGTGTAAAGAATCCGCAAGGCTCCCTGCACTTTCCCGGCAATTGCGGGATACTATAACTAATATGACACCCATAATCCTTGCTTTTTTGGCACTACTACTCGCCGGGACGGCATATTTTAAGGCCTGGATCAAGCTCAGCCTCCTCTTCCTTGTGATATTTTTTCCATTGGACGTCTGGATTCTTCACGGGCTTCTCGTCCCAGGTCACGGCATGATGTTCTGGTTAATCGTTTTTATCT
>JAUXLO010000032.1 GCA_030623665.1 Planctomycetota bacterium | reverse complement strand
TCCTTTACGCTCCTGGGGACACTGCGCATGGGCTCGCCGTCGTCCAGAAAGACCTCAAGTATCTCTCCGCTCTCCATCTCTTCGAGCTTCAACTTTGTCTTGACGAAGTTCATGGGGCAGAGCACACTTCTAAGATCTATCGTGTCATCCGGTCTTTCTTTTTCTTCCGTCATGGTAAGTATTAACCAGTTTCTTTTAGACGACCACCATATCTTCCGTCTTGAAGGCGGCGCTGTCGGCATCAAAGACCCAGCAACTGAGTTCGAAATTGTCGGTCTGTATAATAGATATGATCAGGTATGACAGGTCCGGCCAGAAAGGCGCAAGGCCCGCGGCCCGCTCGGTGTCAAAGGCCGATGGCCGGGCAGGATGGTCTGGATGGGAGTGGTAGAACACCAACAGTTCCAGACCGTTTCTGGTGGCTTCATCCTCAACCAGTTGAAATTCCTTGGCGTCTATCTCAAAACGCACCTTTGGTTCACTCTTGTTTTGATTTTCAAGGGGGTAGATCGCAGAGGCCTCCTTGCGCGGTCCGGATCTGCCGGCAAGAAAGCCACCGCACTCGTAAGGGTAGCCCTTCCTTGCAAGATTTTTTATCTCGTCCGCCAGACATTTGCCTAACACCAGCAATACCTCTAACCCCTTACTAATAAAATTTCCAGAAACTTGTGCTCAGGTAATTCTTCCCGCTGTCGGGGAAGACTACAACCACTACGCCACTTTTCAGGTCCTTTGCCACCTCCAGGGCGGCCTTCATTGCTGCACCAGCGGAGTAACCCACCAGCAGCCCCTCTTTCTGCCCCAATTCCTTAACAATCCTGTAGGCGTCCTCTGAATCCACGGCAATCTTGCGGTCGGCAAGCGTGGGGTCGTAGATACCAGGGGTAATGGCGGTGTCTATATGCTTAAGACCTTCCAGGCCGTGGATGGACGTAGACGGCTCTACGGCGATTAACTCGATATCCGGATTAAACTCCTTCAGTCGTCTGCCGGTGCCCATTAGTGTACCAGTGGTCCCAAGGCCGGCGACAAAATGGGTTATCTCCCCCCCGGTTTGTTCCCAGAGCTCTACCCCTGTGGTATCATAATGTGCCTGAGGGTTAGAGGGGTTGTTATACTGGTCTGCAAAGAAATATTTCTCCGGGCTCTCCTCTACAATCTTTTTTACCTCGATAATAGCGCCGTCAGACCCCTTTAGCGGGTCGGTATATGTTATATTTGCGCCGTAAGAGTCTATGATGGCCTTCCGTTCCTCACTTATGTTGGAGGGCATGACGAGGGTTACAGGGTAACCCTTTACGACCCCAATCATTGCGTAGGCAATGCCGGTGTTCCCGGAGGTAGAGTCAATTATTACCCTATTTCCTTTCAGGCGCCCGGATTTCTCTCCGTCCTCGATTATCCTGAGGGCCGCGCGGTCCTTAACAGACCCACCGGGGTTGAACCATTCGGCCTTTGCATATATGCTTACCCCCTCAGGCACCCGGCCGATCTTGTTTAATTTTATAAGAGGGGTGTTGCCTATACGCTGGAGGATAGACTCCCCCAGTACGGATCCGCCCATACCGGTTTTTGCGTCCTGTACCCCCATTGTCTTGCCCATTTTAAATCCCCTGCCACTCAAATAAATAGCTGTACGTCAGAATCCTCGGCCATCTGCAATATAACGGGAAGCCCAACCACCTCGTCCACCTTTCCCATTACTTTTTTGTCATCAAGGCCCATGTACTTCACGCTGGCGCTGCAGGCATAAATCTTAATCTTGCCCGTCTTCTTTACCTCATCTAACATATCCTGAAGGGACGTTGGGTTTAGTGCCTTCATTCTCTGTTCCAGCGCTGGGCCCTCTTCGCCGTATTCGGGAGGGAAGTCCATGGTCTCAAGGCCGCCCTCTTCCACGAATCTTTTCAGGGCCCAGAAGAAGAGGAACATATATACATCCCTACCCATCGAAGCGGCGGTAACAGCGATAGTTACGGTCTGATACAGTTTGTCGTAGGTGCCGCTATGGGCAAATATAGCCAGCTTCTTACCGTTCTTATCCATATAGACCCGCAATAAAGGGTGTTAAGATGGTAGAGCAAAAGGGGGGATGATGGAAGAGACTAGGCATTCAGAAAAGGTTTCACCACCTCTTTTTTGAACTTGTCCAGGCCTATCCTCTCGATGGTCACGCCAATCCTCTCCCTCCGCCGGCCATTCCGTTTATACCACTTTAGGGTCTTATCAATGAAGTCGTGGACCTTTTCGTCCGGCAAGAACTCAAATACCTCCCTGGCTAACATGGGATGTCTGCCGTGTTTTCCGCCTACCCTGACGATCCAGCCCCTTCTCTTTGCCTTCCAGGAGTCTGTGGGGCATGCGCGTATACAGTCGCCGCAGTAGATGCACTTTTCTGGGTCAAAGACGGGCTTACCCTCTTTGTCCGAGACAATAGCACCTTCCAGGCATGCCTTTGCGCAGAGTGTACAACCGGTGCAAAGGGGTTCATCCCATTTAGGGTCTACTGCACCCTGAAAGCCCAGGTCCATCTCAGTGGTTCTGGCACAGTCTATGGGACAGCCGGAAAATGAGACCTTAAACTTGTGGTGGCATGGGGTGCCAAATGACCGTTCGTCCACCTCGAGCGCCTTCTTCTGGGTGTCCATCAACCCGTTAGGGTTATACTCGCAGCCACCACAGGCCGTAGGGACCCTTACCCTCGGACCGCAAGATGCGATCCTTACACCAGCCTCAGAAAGCTCATCTCTTACCTTGTCAAAGTCATCTATGTGAACCCCTATTATCTCGATTGACTGCCTGAAGCTCATATGGCAGTAGCCCATACGGCCGTATTTTTTGGCAACCTCGGCCACCTTGACCATCTTCTCAGGGGTGATCCTCCCGCCAGGCATTCTTAGACGCACTGTAAAGAGGTCTTTTTGTGTCTGTTTAATAAAACCGCCTGATTTCAGCTCGTCTATGTCAATCTTTGGCGGGGTTTCAACCTGCTTAGTCACTATTATTCCTCACAAAGATACTAAAAAACATTCAGCGTAATTCATTAGAACATTTTCCTATGTGCCTTTCAACAGAAAACAAACTATACCAACATACCTTGTAGGTCTTTGGTGCATGAGCCCCACAACTTGCAGGTTGTCCTGTCCGATCGCATGCAAGAACACGTGAGGTATGCTCAGTAACTACGTTCTGTGGCTTGTAAGCTCCACTTCTCCCAACAAAAAACGGATGGCCTGAAAGGGCCATCCGTAGGTTCTTCAATTGCACACGAAGTCTGCACCTGTTTCCTCACGCCATTGCCTTTTCCTCCCACCTGGCAAGCACCAGCAGGCCCATTCCTATCCACAGGGCCTCTCGTATCCGTCTTATGACGCAAAAGGACATGCCAGCCTGCATAGTAAGGTGCAGGGCCAGGAAGATGAGCACTACCCCGCCCTCCTGACCGCCAAGACTGGCAGGTATGAAGGATGCCGCCGTCCTGACAACCGTAAAAAGGGCCTCTATTATAAGCGCATCAAGGGGGTCTATCGGAACGCCTATAAGCGTCAGAATCAAATAGACCTCTATTACGCCTGCAAACCAGCCAATAAAGTAGTAAGCGAAACAGAGATAAAAACCCTTTGTATTGGTGCCGTAGAATTTGGAGATGTTATCATCCAATTCCTTCAGACGTTCCTCCTTCTCCTCGAGGAACCATATCTTTATCTTGAGCCTCTTCAACAGGTTATAAACCGCCGTAAAGAGCCCCTTCTTCGCGCTTATTGATATGAGATACAGAAGGGGCAGACCGAATAGTATCACACCCAGGCCAATGCTCAGGAGAAGCCCCGTGTCCTGAAGCCTTGATAATGCGACAGCCACCCCTATAAGAACAAACAATGCCTGTGCGATAGTCATAATAGTCCTTGATATGACCACAGAAGCCATACCGTCTACAAGCGAGACATCGTAACTCTTCAAGAGATACGCCTTGACAGGTTCGCCCCCGAGGTATGCGGTAGGCGTTATGCCGTTTATTGATTCTCCCGCCATACGGGCGCCAAATAGCCCGATAAAGCTCAACTTGGGGTTGTTATTATGAAAGGTGTATCCCCAGGCAGCCGTATCCAGCCCAAACACGAGTATGTACGGTAACAGTATAAAAGAGAATCTCCACCCCAGCTGTGAAACGTCCTCATAGACGGCGCGGGCGTCCAGCGCATACAGCAAGAACGCAAAACCTGCCAGCCCTATCGCCAGGAGAAGCACCTTCACCTTCCATAGGCCTTTCATCGATATCATAGAAACCTCTTTACATACATGTGGGACATCTCCTCGTAGATCCTGTCGGCTTCGGGATCCTGGCCTTCGCAAATCCTTATCAAGGGCCACTCGCTCTTGGGAAACTTTACGTACATGGGAAAGGTCCTCTGGAGGCCCGAAAGCTCTGACATTGAGAGCTGTGGCATGTCCAGCGTGGGTGCTAATCTATAATCCCTGGCTATATCTTCTTCCTTTAGATATCCCTCTAGTTCACATACCTCTCTGAGGCTGGACCCCCTGTATGGGCTGAAGAAAGAGATCATAACCCCTTTGGCGTTTATTTGTCGGTTCAGTTCTATGGTCTCAAATATATTCTCTCTGGTCTCCGTCGGGAAGCCTATTATGTTGTTCGCACTGACGCGGATCCTGCTATCCTCAAACATCCCGAAGGCCTTTATCGTCCTTTCGTTTGGAATGTTCCTTCCCAGGACGTTTTTCCGTACGTCTTCGTTACCGCTTTCAATACCGATACTTATCCCCTCGCAATTAACGGATTCAAGGACATCTACATACTCCTCCGTTACTGACTCTGGCCTTGCCTCAATCCAGAAAGGCAGCCCTACCTGAGGGTAGAGCCTTACAAACTCCGCTATGCGCTTTTTTGATGTGGTAAGAAAACTTTCTGCCACAAGGTATACAAACTGCAGATTATACTCTTCCTTTTTCTCAAGCATCTCGTCGATGAGTCTCGGTATATCTTGTTCCCGGTAGTAACCACCTTTGTTGCTGTAGAGCTTGTTCAGACCGGAGTTCACACAGAACGTACAGCTGTAGGGACATCCCCTGTTCATCTCGAAGGTCCCGGTGACGGATATCTTACCGCCCATGGGCTTCCAAAATCTCTGTTTCTCGTAAATACTCCAGTCCTGAAAGGGAAGCTCCCTCATTTCTATGGAGCCACGGAGTTCGTTCTTGTAGAGTAAGCCTTCCTTCTTCACCAAGATGTTCTGAACGTTCGTGATGTCCCCACCATCGCGCATCTTCTTGCAAAGCTCGGTAAGGGCCAACTCTCCTTCTCCCACGCACACCATGTCCACACAGTCCTCTTTGATGATTATATGAGGAGAAAATGTGGCATACACCCCTCCGACCAGCGTTGGAATACCGGTATGCCTCACTGCCTGGAGCATCTCGATGCCCAGTTTGTATGTTACCTCTATGCAGGATAGACCGATCAGGTCAGGTTTGAACTCCTCGACCTCCTTCTTAAAATCCTCTATGACATCTGTCTCTTTCGGGATGATGCCAAGCTCCTTAAAATCAGTCTTCTTCACCTGTAGAGTGTAAACCCTGGCCTCATCGCCCGTTCTGTCAGCCGTCTTATAAAAAGTGGTATCGAAGAGCCTGACATCCATACCCTCTTTCCTCAGACAGGCAGCGAGGATACTTATCCCCGCCGTAATGAGGGTGTCCATCATGGTATTGCAATTAATGAGTAATACCTTGAAATCCTTCCTCATGCGAATTCCTACCCCTCAAATCTCTCCATCATTTCTCGAACCCAGTCAAACCCCTCTTTTATCTCATCGCTCATGTTATCCACCGGGTACTCGTGGATTAGTTTCAAATCCTTGTTGTGGCCGAGGACTATTTCAAGCGTTTTTACTATATCTACCCATCCGTCGCCCGGGTCCTGCGATGGGCGCAGCGGGACGTGGCCATTTTCCCTCCAGTGTTCAAAACTCTTTGTGTTCCATAAGTGCATAGACCTTGCATAGGGGGCCATTATCTCGATGTCCTTCAGATACGTACGGTCCCACAATTGTGAGCATATGAAGGCATGGCCTGTGTCTATGCAGATGCTAAGGTTAGGATACTCTGATATGACCTTAACCAGTTGCTCCGGTTTACGGAATGCCCCGGCGTAGCCCGCAAACTCGACGTGTATCGGTACGCCAGTGGTGTCTACGAGTTCCGAGAGATACTCTGCGCCACTGTAGGCCAAACGCCAGGCCTTCTCCTCGGCCTCAGTATCTTCTCTCCATGTAAGGTGGCAGACCATATATTCTGCCCCCCACTCCTGGGCGTCCCTGGCCGACTGCTTCATTAGTTCAAGGGAGAGTTTCCGCCTTTCGTCATCTTCGTTTATGAAAAAACTTGTTACAGCGCTGTAAGGAAAATAGTCAGGCCTGAACAGGGGGGCGTGGAGGCTGAAAGGGAGCTTCTGTCCATTAAGGAACGTCTTGAGCCTATCCAGGCCTTCCCGGGGATGGTCAAATACCTCGTGCCTCCCCTGCCCGTGATGTATCGCCCCAGCCTCTTCTACTCTCTCAATGCCCGGACTTAACGTCATGACGAGGAATCTCTAATAAGCAGGAATAGAATCGTGAAGTGGAATATAAAGCCCATATATTATCCTATAAATAGAGGAATTGCAAGGAGGCGGGCGGTGAATTTTTGATTAGTCAAGGCCTCTGCGTCGTTTAGGGGTAATCCTCTTCACCTTAGGCGGATTACCGTTTATTTTTTATTTGTAGTGGTCAAGCCATGCCGGAGGCAACGACCCTGGATCGATACGTCAGGACATGTTTTTGATTACCTCGTCTCCGAATCCGGAGGTGGACAGCTCTTCCGCGCCTTCCATCTGCCGGGCAAGGTCGTATGTGACCTTCTTTTGTGATATGGCCTTTCCGATGGCGGAGGTGACGCACCCGGCCGCCTCGTCCCAGCCGATGTGTTCGAGCATCATGGTACCTGAAAGTATAAGGGCGCTTGGGTTCACCTTGTTCTGGCCGGCGTATTTGGGTGCGGAACCATGTGCGGCTTCAAAGAGGCCCATGGTGTCTGAGATGTTTGCCGAGGGTGCGACACCGATGCCTCCCACCTGAGCGTTGCAGGCATCGGAGAGGTAATCGCCGTTGAGGTTGGGCATGACCAGCACGTCACACTCCTCCGGTCTCATAAGGACAAACCTGAACATGTCGTCTGCAATCTTGTCGTTGACAAGGATCTTGTCTTCGGGCTGTTTCCCGTCATACTCCTCAGCCAACTGTTTTGCCGTAATGGTGCGGTGGCCGTATTCCTCCTTGGCCACTTCATAGGCCCAGTTGCGGAAGGCTCCCTCGGTGTACTTCATGATGTTGCCCTTATGTACGATGGTTACAGACCTTCGTTTGTGTATGAGTGCGTACTCCATGGCCTTTCTCATCAGTCTCTTTGTGCGGCGGATAGAGATTGGTTTTATACCGATGCCCGAGTCTTCGGGAATCTTGACGTTTAGTTCGTCACCAATCACCTCTATTACCCGAAGCGCCTCCTTACTGCCTTGGGGCCACTCTATCCCTGCATAGACATCCTCGGTGTTCTCCCTGAATATAACCATGTCTACCTTCTCAGGGTGCTTCACGGGGCTGGGTACCCCCGGTATGTAACGGACCGGCCTGACACAGGCGTAGAGGTCGAGTGTCTGGCGGGTTGTGACGTTTAGTGACCTGAACCCTTTTCCTACAGGTGTACTGAGGGGGCCTTTCAGCGCTACGTGAAAATGGCGTATCGCCTCAAAGGTGTCTTCCGGTATCAATTCCTCAAATCTCTTCAGGGCCTTGGAACCTGCAAAGATCTCGAACCAGACAATGCTCCTCTTGTTGCCATAGGTAGTCTTCACTGCGGCATCCAGTACACGTCTTGCGGTTGACATGATATCCGGTCCGATGCCGTCCCCTTCAATAAACGGTATAATTGGATTATCCGGCACCTCCAGCTTCCCGTCTGCCAGGGTTATTGCCTCCCCCTTGTCGGGGGGTGAGTATTTCTTAAACGTCACCATTTCTGTCTATCCTTTCCGTGCGCTTCGGACAGGGTCGAGCCCTGTCCCTACGTAATCTTTTCTACCTGGACGAGATTTGTGTTGAAGGCGGAGCCTCCTCCCATGTCTGCAAGATAGTCCGGCGTGGTGTGGTTCGTGTTGGCACCATCAGGGCTTCTGGAACTCCACCACTGTCCCAGGCTGACGGCCACACCCGGCCTTACCTTCTCTGCAACCAGGGCCCACAGGGTGCAGGATCCGCGGTCGTTGAATACCTTGGCCTTATCCCCTGTGTTTATGCCCCTTGTTGCTGCGTCTTTGGGATGGAGGATCAGGGTGGGCCTCTTTTCTGCCTCCTGTGCATGGGGACCAGTTGCAAGGTTTGAGTTCAGGAGTGAATGTGCCGATGGCGTAATAAAATATAGCGGATAACGTTCGTAGAGCTCGGGTGTACACTCAGGTCCCTCACCGGGGGCTGTATATGCCGGCAGTGGGTCGTAACCGTCCTCCTTCATCCTGTTGGAATAAAACTCTATCTTGCCCGACGGGTTATGAAAAACTCCATCGCGAAACGGGGCGTAAGGTTGCCCAAGGGGCGTGTTTGGCATATTTACGGGCGCATACCCCTCTTCCTTGAGACGGTCAAGTGTAATGCCCTCAAGGGCAGGGTGGTTTATGCTCAGGACCTCCTCTATAACGTCCCAGCTTGACTGGTTAAAACATTTGTCCGTAAACCCGAGCGCCCTGGCCAGCACGTTGAACGTATCCAGGTTGGACCGGCATTCTCCCACAGGCGCTATGGCCTGCCGATTTAGCTGAATGTTCAGGTGGAAGTAAGATGCATGCAGATCAACCTGCTCAAACTGAGTGGTGGCCGGGAGCACTACGTCGGCATAGCGTGCCGTATCGGTAAGGAACTGCTCGTGCACGACGGTAAACAGGTCCTGCCTCTCCAGGCCCATGGTAAGCTTGTTCTGGTTGAAGAGGACGGCCAGGGGATTTGCATTAAAGACGTATAATGCGCGTATTTTTGGCTTGTTGTTGGTCAGCATAGCACCAAGACGGTTCATATTGAAACATGAGGGAGGGCCGGGCCTCAGTTCATTGCCCTCCAGCTTGTCCCAGCTCACAGGAAAGACCGTACTTGTCGGGAAGAACATCCCACCGCCAATATGACCCCACGCACCCACCAGCGCCGGCAGACAGGCAATGGTCCGTACCGTCATCCCTCCGTTCGTGTGGTGCTGCATACCCGAACCCGCATAGATAAAAGATGGCACTTCCTGGGCATACAGCCTCGCAAGCTCTATTATTGTCTCGGACTCAATGTCTGTGAGCTTCTCCACCTTCTCGGGCGGGTATTCCTCCACCCTCTGGCATAGCATGCCAAAGCCAAATGTGTTTTTGTCCACGAAGTCCTTATCGTAGAGTTCTTCCCTTATGATTACGTGCATCATACCAAGGGCAAGGGCTGCATCGCTTCCTGGGCGGGGCTGGATGAAGATATCGGCCACCTCAGCCCCCTTTACCCTAAAGGGGTTGATTACCACGTATCTGGCCCCGCGTCTTCTGGCCTCGCTGAGCAGCGGCAGTTGGTGTAGATTGGTGGCAAAGGTATTGGTGCCCCAGGAGATAATAAGCCTGGACTGTGGTATGCCGCCGGGGTCGGCACCCTCGGAACTGCCCATAGTGTACAGGTAGCCCATGCGGCCTGCCTTGGTGCAGATGGTGCGGTCTAGTTGTAGCGTCCCCAGACGATTAAAGAAGCGCTTGCCTGCAAGCTTGCCGTGGACGATACCAAGGGTACCGGAGCCGTAAAAGGGTAAAATTGCCTCCGGGCCGTCCTCTGAGATTATTTTCTTAAAATGGGAGGCAATGGTATCTACCGCCTCATCCCAGCCAATCCGTTTGAAATCTCCGGAGCCCTTGGGCCCACTCCTCTTCATTGGATAGAGGAGCCGGTCAGGACTGTAAACCCTTCCGGGGTAGTTCCTGGTCATCTTTGGACAAAGGAACCCCCTGGTGGTGGGATGATTGCGGTCGCCTTCTATCTTTACAAGTTTGCCGTCTTTGACGTGGGCAATAATGCTACAGGTATCCGGGCAGTCCAGGGGGCATACGCACCTGAAGAGTTTTTTGTCAGATGCCTCTTTCACGCCTATTCTTGTGTCGTGTTCAGGGGTGTTGCTGGGCATTTCCTTCGGATGGTTTACTTGCCATGAAATCTTTTATTAAGATAAACAGGTATACAGTGGCGCCCGCGGCCACTGCCCAGAGATACCATGAAAGCCCGTCGAAGAGCGTAAACCCCAGGAGTGCGAGATAAAAGGAGTCCTCGTTTGCAAAAGTACGTATGATGGAATTTGACGGGTCGTTCTCCGGGTCTTCTCTCACGGAATGGAGGTAAAAGAAGAGGTTAGAGCATATAAACAGTACCACTGCGGCGACAGCCCCGACGGCGATAATATTTGGCATATGGGAGTCTCTGTATATTGCCAGCGCTGCACAAAAAAGAACACCGCTGAAGACCGTGCTGTCACATATAGAGTCAAGCAACCCACCGTATCTTGAGGACATAAACTTCAGTCTGGCGACCTCGCCGTCAGATAGGTCCAGGATAATCGAGGCGTATAAGACCATCGCCCCAATCACGGAATACCAGTATCCGCCTTGCAGATAAAACCAACAGGCCAGAAGGCCTATGAAGAAGCTCAGTAAGGTAATTTGATTTGGTGAGATAGGAAATCTCACCAGTACCCCACTGACCTGCCTTGATAGTTTACGGCTGACGTAAAGAGAAAAGGGGCTGTCGCTTGTCTTACTCTGGAGTCCGTACAGTTTATTCCTGGACTCTTGCATCGTCTCCCGGGAGGTTATCTCCATGCACAGCTCGTTTGTGACGTCAAGTGCCTTGATCTTTCCCACGTCGAGCAGGTCTTCTACAATGTCAGAGAGGTCTATGTGGCAGTTGGCAATTTTCATTGCAATGTCTTTTAGTGCGTCAGGCGTTGTAAGGATAAGCCCCGCCGTCTGAGCATCGGTTGCGGCCTCGGTGCTACCTGCCTGATGGCCTTTGTCCGTCTCGCGTAGCATGCTACAACCAACTACGTCGTCTATATTCAACTTAAGGGTGCACTGTCCTGGTTCCACTTTCCCATTACGCACGGCCACGCGGGCAATTGCATTATCAAGCCCC
>JAUXLO010000183.1 GCA_030623665.1 Planctomycetota bacterium | reverse complement strand
GCAGGCGCGCTAAGTCGTAGGTATTTGTGGCAAAAATCCTTAAGGGAGTCGTGTTCTGTTGACGCTGTTAATACCGGTAGTTATAAAACCGCTAGGAGAGGTGGCTGAGCGGCTGAAAGCGGTGGGTTGCTAACCCATTGAGGGGGTTTTTACCCCCTCCCCGGGTTCGAATCCCGGCCTCTCCGCCATATTCTGTCCGCCTCTGGCGAATTTTATTTTGCCTGGTCCCGCATCCACTGGATAACTCAAGGCCGTGAAGGTAGGCATACTGGCAGACACCCACGACAACATGCCGATGATACGGAAGGCCGTGGAGATGTTCGAGGCCAACGGAGTTGACTGCATGATACACGCCGGGGACTACGTGGCGCCGTTTGCGCTTAAGGAGCTGCAGAAGCCGGGGATAAGGATGGTGGGTGTATACGGTAATAATGACGGTGAGAAGCAGGGCCTCAGGGGACTTTGCAGTGAGGTGCATGAGGCCCCGTTTTTGTTTGAACTCGGCGGCAGGAATATCTTGATAACACATCATATCGAGCGTGTGCGGGAGAAGCTTAAACAGAAGGCCGATGTGGTAGTGTCGGGCCACACCCATGAACCGGAGATAAACGGCGGGAAGCCGCTCTTTATAAACCCCGGGGAGTGCGGCGGGTGGCTCTACGGCAGGCCGTCTGTTGCGGTTCTCGACCTGGAGACCCTTGAGGCCCATGTTATCTTTCTTCAGTAGGCGTGTACGCCTCTTCATATGCACGGCACTTATCTTGAGCGGCCCTGGCTGCGTTACGAGGACGCTTACTATAAAGACAAACCCCCCGGGGGCGCAGGTGTTCGTTGATGATGAGCTGATCGGCGAGAGCCCGGTGGAGATGGAATTTACCTACTACGGCACCCGGAAGATTACGATAGAGAAAAGGGACAGTGACGGCAGACTCGCATACGAAAGGGAAACGGTGTACGCAAGGGTAAGCCCGCCATATTATCAGAGATTTCCTCTGGATTTTGTCTCTGAGGTGATAGTGCCGGTAGATATAAAGGATAGACACGTCTTGAGATTTGACTTAAGAAAAAAGAAGTTCAAGCCGATGGAAGAGGAGAAAGACAGACTCTTACGGGAGGCAGACGAGCTTCGGACCAGGGCTTATTCCACCGAGGTTCGTTAGGTGTTGAATATTTACTGAATTTGTGGTACATTTTGTCGCGCCAGTTCATTTTAAGGGAGGAACTTTATGGCAGCAGGTTTCGAAGGAAAGCAGAAACACAGGCTCAACAGGAAAAAGTATATACTAAAGAGGCGCCAGAGAAAGGCCAAGGGTAAATAGCAGCAGGTCTTTTTCCCGGTCCGTTCAGATACATCTTGTTAATCGTAGATTCGGCACTATATTTTTCACCAAGAGTTCTAGTCCCACCGGTTCAGGATCTCCGCAAGATATTTGCCAAAACGTGTTTTCATAAAGCAGCAGCATGGTGCGCCCGACGCACCATGCTCGCGGACACCTATAACTGAATGTTGACTACTGATCAATGAAAGCAACTATCCTTTGCCTTGGTCCCGTCCTTCTTGCCCTGGCAGGTGGACCTGCGGCCTATTTCCTCCTACTTAAAATCCCCTGGGTAAGGAACACGGCCTGGCCTAACATCCTTGTTCTACTTGTAGCGGCATCCTGGGCGGTAATGCAGTACAGGCAGGGGTATTCAACCTGCTCTGCCATTGCACTGGCGCTTACGCTGGCAGTAGCGGCGGGGTTTATCTACCTCCGCTTCGGCCTGGCATCGCTGCCGGAGGCCCACCTCAATGTAGCGGTCGGCAGTAAAGCCCCCGATTTCAGGCTTCCCGACTCCGAAGGCCAGGAATTTACACTCTCAGGCCTTCAGGGTAAGGAAAAGGTGATACTGGTATTCTATCGTGGAGTATGGTGACCTACCTGCAATGCGGAGCTCCAAGGTCTTGGGGCAAGGTTACCGGAGCTTAAGGAGTTGGGGGCCAGGCTGGTGGCCGTCAGCACAGACAGTGTAGAATCACTCAATATCTTTAAGAGAGAAAAACTGGATTTTGACGTAACGCTGCTCTCTGACTCCAGGCGGGAGGTTATTGCGCAGTACGGACTGGTGCACGCGGAAGGACACGGCGGCGAGGACATCGCAAGGCCCGCAACATTTATCATCGATCGGGACGGGGTGGTCCGTTGGATGAAGGTGGCCCCGAATTTTATGGTCCGCCCGGCACCCGAAGAGGTAATCGAGGCGCTCGACAGGTTGTAGAAGACCTCAGAAAGAGGGTGGCGCGTAGACGGTCAGGACAAAGAGCGGCACGTCTCCCTCGTTCCTTACGTAGTGATGCACGCCCGCCGGGATGGTGAGCAGCGTCCCCGGTCCGGCCACGGCTTCTTCATCTCCCACGCGCACAAACGCCCTGCCTTCCACCACGTAAATAATCTGGTCTCCGGGGTGTGAATCGCCCGCGCCCGTGTCCTTTCCAACGTCGAGGGTCATCACGCCCGACTGGGATTTTTCGGTCTGCTGAAGTATCTGAAAAAATCTTCCCTTGTGCTTGAATATGTCCGTTGTGTCCATCACCTTTTTCTCCAAGTCTTTCTTCACAAAATATGCGGCGGGTTCATTGTACCATCTTCTCAGGGGACCGTGTAGCCGAAGGGTTCCGGCGGGGTCAGCCCTTCGGGCTTTGAGGGCAACTGCTTGAAACAGTCTATAAAGTAGTCGTCCGTCATGCCTGCGATAAAGTCCCTGACTTTTTCCGCTGGCTGGGTGTTGCGCAAATAGTCCTCGTTCATGTTGCACAAAAAGCCTTTGAAGACGGGGGATTCTTCTCTGCCCTCCTCTACGTGATTGATGAAGGTCTCAAACATAAACCGGAAGACACCCTGTATCTTTCCCGCCTGAGTCTTTATTCTGGGGTTCTTGTAGATATTTTCGTAGTTGAACACCTTAAGCTTTTTAAAGGCGTCGGAGGCGGGTTTGCTGAGGGTTATATGGTCTCTGTCCAGGCTGTTCTTGATTAGATCCCTCACCAGGGTATTTACCAGTGTGGCCACTATCTTGTTCGGGTCTATGTGCAGGGTCTTAATGCAGTCTCCGGGGATGTCTTCCCGCTTAATAAGTTCTATGGTAATGGCGTCCTCGATGTCACGCCCGAGATAGCTGATGCTGTCTGCCAGCCTGACCACGCACCCTTCGAGGGTCATGGGGAAGAGTCCTGCGTGTCTTCCTTTACGCATCTTTTCGTCTAGCTCCCCTTCGTGATCCTCCCAGGTCTTGCCGCGGTGCGGTGTAAGGGCAAGCTGGTCGCTCTCCCCGTCATGACAGAGTATGCCGTCAAGGACCTGAAGGGTCAGGTTCATGCCCTTGCCTCCCCACTCAATCCTGTCCAGGAAACGGACACCCTGGACGGAGTGGACG
>JAUXLO010000179.1 GCA_030623665.1 Planctomycetota bacterium | reverse complement strand
GGCGCCCTCATAGCCGTCTCCTGCAACGAGATAGCGATGGGACCCCATGCAGAGTTCGGCGACTGTGAACCTATTATCCCCTCGGCCGAGGGTGGTTACAAGACAGTGGGTGAAAAGATACATACAGTGCTCAGGACAAAATTCCGCAAGTTCGCCGAGAAGAACGGCTATCCCGTCAAGCTGGCCGAGGCCATGGTGACAAGTGAGATGGAGATTTACCGTATAATTACGGAGGAATCACCCGAAGGCCGCTACGTCACCGCCAGGGAGCTGAAGGAGATGACTGAGGAAGAGTCCAAAAAGATCAAGTCAAAGAAGTTAATCGTAGAAAAAGACAAGCTGCTGACCATGCACTCCGGGGAGGCAAAGGATTACGGCTTCGCAAAATATTTGGTAAAGGACCGCAACGAGTTGCTGGAACAGTACGGTGTAAAGACGGAGCAGGCGGAGAGGCTTGAAGTCAACTGGTCTGAGGATCTGGTACGTTTCCTGGACAGTATTGCCCCCATACTCCTGGGCGTAGGACTGGTGGCCATATGGATGGAGATGAAGGCCCCTGGGCTCGGGCTACCGGGTCTGATTGGCGTCCTGTGTCTTGCAACCGTTTTCCTGAGCAAGTATATGGTGGGGCTGGCGGAGGCGCCGGAGATGATTATCTTTGCCTTTGGCATCATACTGCTTGCTGTAGAGGTGCTTGTGCTCCCCGGTTTCGGGTTCTTTGGTCTTGGCGGTATCATACTCATGCTGGCGGGGTCGGTGCTGGCGTTTCAGGACTTTCTTGTGCCGCAGACCCCTTACGACTACGGAGAGCTGCGCATAAACCTGCTCCAGATACTGGCCAGCATGATCGGGAGTATAGTTGTTATGGCGGTGCTGGTGAGATACCTGCCGGGTATGCCGCTATTTGGCCGTCTGGTGTTAAGGGCCTCGGAGGAGGCCACACTCGGCTTTGAGACGGTGCCGGTCACTTCCAAGGAGAGATTGATTGGCAAGAGGGGCTATGCCCTCAGTACCCTAAGGCCCGCAGGCAGGGCGGATTTCGGTGGAGAGGTCCTGGACGTTGTATCCCAGGGAGAATTTATCGAGCCTAACCAGGCCGTAGAGGTGGTGGAGATTCGCGGCAACAGGGTGATTGTGAGGCCGGTATGAGCCAGACGGAATTGATAATCTTATTTATAGTAGGTCTTGCGGCGGTATTTGCGGAGATTCTCATTCCTGGTATGATAGTGGGAATCTGTGGTGCCGTCTGCATGTTGGCGAGCATATACTGGACCTATCAGGCAGGCGCTACGGGCACAGGTCACGTTATGGTCGCCGCCAGTATAATATCTGTTCCCGTATTTATCATGCTGTGGTATAGATTGGCTTCTAAAACATTTGTGGTGACCGCCTCAGAGGCGGGCTTCAACCCGCCCGGCAACTTTGAAAGGTTCATGGGCCATGAGGGTGTTGCACTCACGGACCTCCACCCTACCGGTATCGCCAGGGTAGACGGCAGAAGGGTAGACGTAGTGACCCGTGGCGAGATGGTCTCAAAGAATACAAGGGTTAAGATAATAGAGGTACATGGAAACAGGGTTATAGTTAAATCCATTTGACCGGCTTTTGCGTCCCCCCTGTATCGACCTGTGAAGGGTGTGTAAGGGGACCAAAGCGGGCAGGAAGGTATAGCTATGGAACAATTACCACTAGTGATACCAAAGCAATTTGCAATGGTAGGGGTAATCTTTGGGGGGCTGATACTTCTCGTCCTGCTCCTGCTGCTGTTCAAGTACGGATGGCTGTATATACAGGCCCTGGCCTCAGGCGCACCCGTGTCCCTCATACAGCTGGTCGGTATGACCCTCAGGAGGGTGAGGGCACGGATAGTGGTGGAGTCGAGGATAATGGCCAAGAAGGCCGGAATTGAGATAGACACCCCCTCCCTGGAGGCCCACTACCTGGCCGGCGGCAACGTGATAAACGTGGTGTGCGCCCTTATAGCCGCCAACAAGGCCAACATAGACCTTACCTTTCAGCAGGCCTGCGCCATTGACCTGGCCGGCCGTGACGTGCTCGATGCGGTAAGGACCAGCGTCAACCCCAAGGTTATTGACTGCCCAGACCCCAAAAGGGGACGGATGACCATAGATGCCGTGGCCAAGGACGGCATACAGCTCAAGGCCAAGGCCCGCGTCACGGTACGCGCCAACATGGCTCGGCTGGTGGGCGGGGCCACGGAGGAGACCGTTATCGCACGCGTCGGAGAGGGCATCGTATCGACCATCGGCTCGGCAGAGAGCCATAAGAAGGTGCTTGAAAATCCGGACTCAATCTCCAAATCAGTGCTGGCGAAGGGACTCGATGCAGGGACGGCGTTTGAGATACTTTCCATTGATATTGCCGACGTTGACGTGGGAGAGAATATAGGGGCAAAGCTCCAGGCAGACCAGGCCGAGGCGGACAAGCGTGTGGCACAGGCCGAGGCTGAGAAGCGCAGGGCCATGGCGGTGGCACGCGAACAGGAGATGGTTGCCCTGGTATCAGAAAACCGCGCAAAGGTGGTGCTGGCCGAGGCTGAGGTGCCAAAGGCCATTTCTCAGGCATTCAGGGAAGGCAACCTGGGGATAATGGACTACTACAACCTTAGAAACATACAGGCCGACACCGGCATGAGAAAGTCCATCTCAAAGACCTCGGAATCAGATGACATCTCTCATACGTAGGGGTTCTTCATAGCATGGAAAGAGGCATTGACCTGATTGTATGGGCGGTATTATTCGTGCTTCTCTTTGGAGGGAGCCTGATAAAGGCGTTCCTCAGGTGGCGGGTGGACAAGAGAGAAGAGGCCGCTAAGCCCGTGACAGAGAGGAAGCCTCACACCTTCATGGAGGAATTAAAGAAAACCCTGGAAGGCATAATGGTCGAAAAGGGAAGGCCTGAGATAATTACCGAGGAAGAGGAAGAGGAGGAAGAGGAAGAATACGAAGAAGAGGAACCGCGTCGTGTACGCATAAGGCGGGTCAGGATGGAAGAGGAGGAGGAGGAACCACTACCTTCTGCACCCAAACCCCCAAGGCCTGTTGGACGTATAAAAAGGGCGAAGCTGGCGCCTTTGTCGGAAATACATGAGGCAAAGGAAATGCACAGGAAGGTCCCGCTGTCAGAGATACTCCCAAAGGACGAGCTGAAGAAGGCCATCGTTATGAGCGAGGTCCTGGGCCCGCCCAGGGCAAAGCGAAGGTCGTACAGGCTCTTTTAGACCCTTTCGACGCCAAGAAAACCCTGAGATAGGAATCCCCTCTACAATGCAGCCTTTGCGTAGGGACTTGATTTATGCGTGCCAGAGTGGTGAAACTGGAAGACGCGCTGGACTCAAAATCCAGTGGGCCACAAGCCCGTGTGGGTTCGACTCCCACCTCTGGCACCACTTAATTACCCCACAAGGAACTAACCCTTAATTACCTCAAACACCTCCGGATTAACGACGTTCTTGGGTCTTTCATCCCTCAGGGCGGCGACT
>JAUXLO010000011.1 GCA_030623665.1 Planctomycetota bacterium | reverse complement strand
CCACGGTGTTGGGCAAGATAGGCGACCCGGCTGCGTCGACGAAACTGGGCGAATTTCTGATGGAAAATACGGGGGAGCCATATTCTATATGGGCCCGTTCCCAGGCTGCATGGGCCCTTTCCACAATAGGGGAAGACGCTCTCGGGGCTCTTCTGACCGCCTTGAGGGACGACGAACGATTCGTTAGAAGGAAAAGCACTTGGGCCATGGTAAGGATAGGGCGTCCGGCCATACCCGCACTCGTAAGGGCGTTGAGAGACCCTGATGCAAGGGTTAGGGAGAGGGCCGCTCTGGCAATGGGCTGGATAGGAGACTCAAAGGCCATACAGTCCCTGGTGCGCTCTATTTATGATGAGGACTTTAAGGTGAGAGAGACCGTCGTATGGGCCATTGGGTATATAGGCGGTGACAGAGCAGATAAGGTCTTGGCAGAGCTCGTGAATGCTGATGAGGATGAAAAGATAAAGGAGATAGCGGGAGAAGCTATCGCAAGACGGTCAGGAAGAAAGAGATAGAAAGGGTATTATAGTGAAGAAGGTCTATCTGGTAGGCTCAGGCCCCGGCGACCCAGGCCTTATTAGTGTAAGGGGTCTAGAGTGTATAAAAAGGGCGGATGTTATAATATACGACTACCTGGTGAGTGAGGAATTGCTCAAATACGCAAGAAAGGATGCTGAGATCATATATGTGGGTAAAGAAGGGAGTCGGCATACGCTTGAGCAGGACGAGATAAATGACCTTATCGTGAGGAAGGTCCAGCCGGATAGGACTGTGGTAAGACTCAAGGGCGGAGACCCCTTTGTATTTGGCAGAGGCGGGGAGGAGGCCATGTGTCTGGCGGAGAGAGGGATCACCTTTGAAGTTATACCCGGGATTACTGCCGCAATAGCCGCCCCGGCCTACGCAGGAATACCTGTAACCCATAGGGGTTATACGTCAACCCTCGGTTTGATAACCGGACATGAAGACCCGACAAAGGGCGGGAGCGCCCTGCCCTGGGATAAGCTGAGTACGGCGGTTGGGACGCTTGGCGTGTATATGGGCGTAAAAAATCTGCCTTATATAGTGAAAGAACTTCTTAAGAACGGCAGACCTAAAGACACCCCGGTGGCGATAATACGCTGGGGCACCACCCCGCAACAGAAGACGGTAGTAGGTACACTGGGGGATATTGTGGAAAAATCCAAGGGCGTTGAACCCCCTGCCGTTACCGTGGTGGGTGAGGTGGTGAAGCTAAGGAAGTATCTGAACTGGTTTGAGACGAGGCCCCTCTACGGGCGGACGGTAGTAGTTACCAGGGCCAGGGATCAGGCGAGCGATTTTGCAAGAGAGTTGGAAGAGCTGGGTGCGAGGGTCATTGAGTTTCCTACCATTAAGATTACCGAGCCAGTGGATATTTCACCCCTTGATAAAGCGCTCCGTGACCTCGGCAGCTTCCACTGGGTCGTCTTTACCAGCGTAAACGGGGTGGATGCATTCTTCCAACGACTGTTCCATCTGGGGATGGACGCGCGGGAACTCAAGGGGGTGAAGATATGCGCCATCGGTCCGGCGACTGCCGAAGGGGTGCGGAGATATTATTTGGGCGTTGATTGTCAACCCTCGAAATACGTGGCGGAAGAGGTACTGGAGGAACTAAGGAGGAGGGAGAATCTGGAGGGGAAGCGGGTTCTGATGCCCAGGGCTGATATTGCCCGGAGCTTCCTGCCGGAGGAATTAAAGAAATTGGGTGCGGATGCCGTGGAGGTCACGGCCTATCGTACGGTCCTGGCAGAGACGGGTGACAGAAAACTCCTGGAGAGGTTAACGGCGGGAGAGGTAGATGTAGTTACCTTTACGAGTTCCTCTACGGTGAGGAACTTTGTGCAGTTGATAGGCAGGGAAAACCTGGCTAAGCTGAACGGCAAGGTGCGCTTCGCCAGTATCGGCCCTATCACCACCGAGACGGCAAAAGAGCTGGGTGTTAAGGTAGCCCTGGAGGCAAAGGAATACACCATACCCGGCCTGGTAAAGGCAATTGAGGAGGTGTTGACGGCCTAGCGCCCGGTGGAGTTGGCCCGGAATTGTCTTGAAAGACCCGCCGTTGTTCCGCAGGGGTCTGCACCCCTTCAGGGATTGCAAGACGATTTACTATAGATCGCGCACCTGTTTAAGGTAACCTTCCAGATTTCTCCTGGTCTCCTGGATTGAGTCACCTCCAAACTTTTCCATAAAGGCCCTTGCGATCTCGAAGCTTACCACAGCCTCCACCACCACCGATGCAGCCGGCACGGCACATACGTCGGAGCGCTCGGCGGCCGCAGAGGCACTCTTCTTTGTGGTGAGTTCCACCGATTCCAGAGACTTGCGCAGGGTAGGAATGGGCTTCATGGCCGCCCTCACGACGACGGGCTCTCCGTTTGTTACCCCGCCTTCAAGCCCGCCGGCACGGTTTGTCTTGCGTAAGAAACCGCCTGTCACTCCACCGTGGGATTTTGGGTCGTAGTGTATGCCGTCGTGTACCTCTGAGCCGGGCATCTCTGCCACCCGGAAGCCAAGCCCTATCTCCACACCCTTCATGGCCTGGACGGACATGACCGCAGCGGCAAGCCTTCCGTCAAGCCTCCGGTCCCACTGCGCATAGCTGCCCAGGCCGGGAGGGACACCATAGACCGTAACCTCTATGAGTCCACCCACAGAGTCGCCGGCCTCACTCGCCTCTTCTATCCTTTTCAGCATCCCTTTCTCCGCACCTTTATCAAGACAGTAGAGGCTGCTTGAGTCCCTCAGCCTTTGGACCTCTTCCGGGTTCTTGGCCGTCGCCTGGGCCCGGGTTTCGTCCACAACACCACCAATCCCCGTCACGTAACCAATGACCTTGATTCCAAAATCGTTGAGCAGGGTCTTTGCCAATGACCCGGCAGCCACCCGTGCCGCTGTCTCCCTGGCACTTGCCCTCTCAAGGACGTTGCGCATGTCGTGGAATCCGTATTTCATTGCCCCGGCCAGGTCCGCGTGGCCCGGCCTTGCCCTGGTCAACTCCTGCAGCCGGTCAATACCTGAGTCGTAATTCTTTATCCTCATACATATCGGGCTCCCCAGGGTAATGCCCTTCCTGACGCCGGAGAGGATTTCCACCTCGTCCTTCTCAATGTCCATCCTCGCCCCCCTGCCCGCGCCACCCTGGCGACGCCTGAGATCATTATTTATCGCTCCCTCGTCCAGACGCATTCCGGCCGGAAAGCCCTCTACCACGGCAACCATACACTTACCGTGGGACTCACCTGCTGTTATGTATTTAAGCATAATGGTTCTCTCCCAAAACGTTGTATTATTTCGACAAATAGGGGTTTGTCAAGGATTCTTAAAGGGGTAGTAATGGGAGACCTCTGCAAAACCCTGTATTTTTGTCTATACTGGGTATTTTGCAGAGGTCTTTAATAGATTTTGTTTGGCTCTTTGAGGGGCCTCTGATAAAATGATGCAATTATATCTTAAGCTGTTTATATCAATTACTTAGGTAAAACATGTACCAGATCTTTGTGAGCCTGCGCTATCTTAAGAAGAAGAGGAGCTGCTACATCGCCATCGCAGCGGTGGCGATTAGCGTTATGACATACATAGTGGTCCTCTCCGTGATGAGCGGCTTTGACAAAGAGTTAAGGATGCGTATCCGGGGGACCCTGGCGCACGTGATTATCCTAAAAGGCGGTATCTATGGCTTTAACGACTACAAGGAGGTTATGGAGAAGGTCAAGACGGTTAAGCACGTAAAGGCCAGTGCCCCGTTTGTGGAGGGCCCCGCGTTGATGAGGGTGCGAGGCACCAAGGAATTTGCATATTTCAGGGGGATAAACCCCGGACTGGAGGCAGAGGTCGCAGACCTTAGGTCTTACCTGAGCGACTTCGGTGGCAAACCGGAGTATCTCAACAGGGTCCATGGAGAGGCCGAGACCTACAGCGCATTTGTGGGTGTGGAACGTTTGAGGATTGCCCCGGGAGACCCCGTTAGAGACCCGGACAGTTTCGTGCCCAATGGGGAAAAGATTGTGCTCGTTACCGTTAAGGGCTGGGACAAGATAAGCGTTAAGGCCTTTGTGGTGGAAGGGAAGTTCAGGTCCGGTATGTACGACTTTGACAAGACCTACGTATACATCCCCCTCAAGGCTGCGCAGGAATTGGTCGGAACCCCCGACGCGGTGACAGGTATAAGTGTCGGGCTGGACGATTACAGACATGCCCCGGAAGTGAGGGATGAGCTGCGGAGGATGCTGGGGTCAAGTTATTTCGTGCAGACCTGGGAGGATACGAGAAAGACCTTCCTCAGGGCAGTAGAACTGGAGAGGCGGGTGATGGCCGTAATACTTTTCTTCTTACTCATAGTGGCCGGCTTCTGCATTGCGGCAATCCTCAGGATGATTGTGTTCATCATATCCAAGGACATCGGGATACTCAAGTCCGTTGGTGCCACACAGTCCGGCATAATGAGCATATTCCTGTTTAACGGGTTTCTTGTCGGGGTTATTGGTTCGGCCATAGGCGCTGCCGTGGGCATCGGGATTGTTCTGAGAATAAATTGGTTCGAGCAGTACCTCTACAGTATTACCGGCTGGAGGCCGTTCCCGCCGGAGATTTACTATTTCAACGAGATTCCGGTGGTACTAAACCCCTGGAATCTGGCTGTAATTGCCGGCGTGGCGATAGGCCTTAGCGTTCTTGCAAGTGTCTATCCCGCCATGAAGGCCGCCAGGCTTGATCCTGTGGAAGTCTTACGCTACGAGTAGTCGCTGCAAAGGTCGGTTGTCCTATGCCAGGTTCGACGCCATCGATGTTGACAATGCACATGCGGACGATGTAATGTATGGTTTAGTACTTCTAAAAAATGATGTAGAGACAGGCCCACCCTCTAGACTGGCTGGCGGGTGATGCCATAGGCACATCTGCGGAATTAAGTCCATATAGAAATTCTTTCTCCAAAAAACATGATAAAGATAGCAGAAAGGGACAGGGACCGTAAGGTTGTAGAGATAGTCAAGCTGTTCCTTCGCTCAGCTATTTTCTATCGTAAGCTCTTTTCTGACTACCGGAGAGGCGGGCTGAGATTTAGCGACGTGCAAGAGCTGGTGGACGATAAAGGGCAGTCAATGCTCTTTGTTCTGAAGAAAAACTGCCAGGTTCTATTTCGTGACAATGACCAGTCTACGGAGCAGGAAAGATTATTCGACCTGGCGATAGGTTCTATCTTTCACGAGGCTATGATAATAAGAGAGAATTGTTATCAACTCGAGGTCTATATGCCGAAGGTTTCTCTGCTGAAGAAAAAGGCAGTTAAGACCCCTCATGAGAAGAGGTTCCTGAGAGGAGAAAATCTTATTCTAACCAGGGCAAACAAGAGGCTCTCCGAGGAATTAAAGGAGACCAACACCCTTGTGGTCAACACGTTAGAGCAACTTAAGGACTTGCTGACAGGCTATAATGAGAATGGCCTCCTGGTTCGATTCCTGTTGGAAGAGGAGGAGCTCGTAGAAGAGGCCTTTGGTAAAGGGAGTCTGGACGGTATCTTCTCCATCATGTACAAGGGCGGCAGGTTGGAAGGGCTTCTTGTAGCTGCAAAAAGCTACTATAAGAGTGGCTACTACAATAAGGCGAAAGAGATGACGGGCAGGGCCCTGGCCATAAGCCCGGCGGACAATATACGGTTTCTGCATCTTTTTTATTCAGGTATGGGGGATTACTATGAGAGGGACTTCCCTAAGGCGCTTGAAGACTTTAAGCAGGCGAGGGAGTTGGCAGGGAGTCTGCCTGAGGATAAACATAGCCTTGAGAAGATAGAGTCTGTTACGTCCAAGATATTAGAGTTTCAGCACAAAGATGATTGAAATCTTTTTTGAGGCAATAAGGGCCCCTGTAGCAGCACTAAAGCAATGGAGTTAAGGCGATGATTACTCCTTGAGACCAGCTTTTGGAGACAAATATTTCTTGAAGGGGCGGCCCAGCGTTGTACATGAGGAGAATCTTTTCGAGAAGATATAGGCGCCTTTTAAAAAAGTGGATCTATGGCCCAACCTCCCCCCGCGGACACGTTTATGAATCCCGTCTCTTTGCGCCTCTTTTTAATCGGTCTTGATTGGGATTCTTTTTGCCTTAACCTTTTCTGACTTTGGAAGCGTTACCTCAAGCACGCCGTTATTGTAATCAGCCTTTGCCTTATCCGCCTCTACGCCGGCTGGCAGGCTTATGGTACGGCAAAAACTTCCATACGACCTCTCGACCCTGTAAAAACTCTTGCCCTTATCTTCTTTTTCTTCCCTTTTTTCGCCTTTTATGGTTAAGGTATCGCCTGAGATGGAGATGTCTACGTCCTTTGGGTCCATACCGGGTAGTTCGGCCCTGACTATCACATTGTCAGACGTTTCCACAACGTCTACGGCAGGGCCCCACCGCGCCGGCAATCCGCTCCTGCGAAAGAAATCTTCAAAGAGTCGGTCCATCTCCCTCTGTAGAGAGCCAAAACCAGGTACCTCTGGCCATCTCATAATATCTGCCATCGTGACACCCCCCCTTGTAAAGGAAATATTCACAAGCCTTTATTATATAATAGATTATATCTCATGGAACAGCCCTGTCAACGCAAAACTAAGGGCCTAAAGGTGTTCAAAATTTCTGATTCTGAGACCTCTGCAAGACCCTGTATCTTCGCCGAAGGTGAATCCGCTATTCCTTGGGTGTGGTGCTTGAGCATGACCGGAGGCCGGTCCGCCACTAGTAGAGACGTACTTATGGTATCATGTCTTAGCTAAAAGATTTTGCAGAGGATTCGTTCTTTTGATAGAATCTGACGGGAAGGACAGAGGATATTCCTTATGAAGAAGAGACTCTTCAGCGGTATTCAACCAACTGGTGAGGTACATATAGGTAACTACCTGGGGGCGATAAGGAACTGGTGCACACTACTCGACAAGTACGACTGCATCTTTTCGATCGTTGACTACCACGCCATAACCATAAATCACAGTCCCAAAGGGATGCCACAAAGGATACTCCAGGTGGCAACCGTAGATATAGCTGCAGGACTTGACCCGGAACGCTGCACCATGTTTATCCAGTCCCACGTGCCCGAGCATGTCGAGCTGGCGTGGATACTTAATACCGTTACTCCCATAGGCCATCTAGAGCGCATGACACAGTTCAAGGACAAGGCACAGCACCATAGGGAAAACGTGAACGCCGGCCTGTTAGGCTACCCCGTACTCCAGGCAGCCGACATACTCCTCTACAAGTCAGAGGTTGTACCCGTAGGAGAGGACCAGGTGCAGCATCTGGAACTATCAAGAGAAATAGCCCGAAAATTTAACAGACGCTACGGCAACATATTTCCTGAACCCAAGGAACTCCTCTCAGACGCGCCGAGGGTCATGGGCCTCGACGCTGAAAACAAGATGAGCAAGAGCATGAACAACTACATCGGCCTCACCGAGTCGCCGGAGGTTATATGGAAGAAACTTTCTGTGGCGGTAACCGACCCGGCAAGAAAGAAGCGTTCTGACCCCGGCACACCCGGGATCTGTAATATCCATCACCTCCACAAGTATTTCTCCTCTGATGAAGAGATAGAGTGGTCTGCCAACGGCTGCAGGACGGCCGGCATTGGGTGTCTTGACTGCAAGAAGGTTTTGTCCGATAACATTATTCGGGAACTCGCACCCGTGAGGGAAAAGGCGAGGGAACTGGATGATGACCCCGCCTACGTGCTGGACGTCTTGAAACGAGGTGCGGAGAGGTGCAGAGAGCTTGCCCAGAAGACTATGAAGGAGGTAAGGTCAAACATGGGACTGGATCTGAGTGTACACCCCCAACCTTCCAAGCGATGAAACTATAGATTCGTGGTAACAAAGACCCACACCCATTCCCCAGAAAACCCCTTCATCGGCGAGATAGCCCGTTGCCTCAAGGAGCATGCCGGTCTCGAGGAGGGTATCGTAAGATTACTCATAGATATCCCGCCAAACCCGGATATGGGCGACTATACCCTGCCCTGTTTTACCCTTAAGGAGAGGTTCCAAAAGGCCCCTGCGCTGATTGCGAATGGCCTGGCAGACGCCCCGCTGACGGGGGGGCAGATAACCAGGGTTGAGGCGCATGGACCTTACCTGAACTTCTTTGTCGAGAGGAACGGGCTGGCACAATGGGTGCTCGAGGACGTTTTTGGCCAAAAGGACCACTACGGCTGCCTCGACCTTGGCAGTGGCAAGACGGTCGTCATAGACTATTCGTCCCCGAATATTGCAAAACACCTCGGCGTTCACCACCTCCGCTCCGCCGTTATCGGCAACGCCCTTTATGGGCTTCACAAGGCGCTTGGCTATCGGGTTATCGGGATAAACCATCTTGGGGACTGGGGGACACAGTTCGGCCAGCTTATAACGGCCTTCACGCGCTGGGGCAGTGAGGAGGCCCTGCAAAATGACCCTATAGATGTCTTGAACGGCCTGTACGTCAAGTTCCACGAGCAGGCAGAGAAAGACCCCTCCCTTGAAGGAGAGGCCAGAGCGGCCTTTAAGAGTCTTGAGGAGGGCAACCCGGGGGCGCGGAAGCTCTGGGAACGTTTCAGGGACCTTAGCCTGAGGGAATTTAATAAGGTGTATGAGGCGCTGGGGATAAGGTTTGATTACTACACCGGCGAGAGCTTTTATAACGAGATGCTTGAGGATACCGTAGACAAGTTAAAGGCCGCGGGACTTGCAACAAAGAGCGAAGAGGCACTTATCGTCGATCTGGACAGATACGACATGCCTCCCTGCCTGCTTAAAAAGAGCGATGAGGCCAGCCTGTATGCCACCCGCGACATCTGCGCCGCGGAGTATCGTCACAAGGAATACGGATTCGCCAAGATGCTCTACGTCGTAGGCTCCGAGCAAAAACTTCACTTCAAACAGATATTCAAGGTACTTGAGATGATGGGCGACGGTTGGGTAAAGGACTGCACCCACGTCGACTTCGGTCTTATAAAGTTCAAACACGGCAGGATGTCCACCAGGAAGGGCAAGATTATTCTCCTGGAGGAGGTCCTTGACGAGGCGGTAACCAGGGCGCGCGAGATAATAGATGAGAAAAACCCGGGGCTGGAGGACAAGGATCATGTGGCGCGACAGGTGGGGATCGGTGCAGTTATATTCGCCGATTTATCAACCAGGCGGACAAAGGACGTCATATTCGACTGGGACGTAGTCCTGAATTTCGAGGGAGAGACCGGCCCCTACGTCCAGTACACACACGCGAGGCTCTGCAGCGTCATGAGGAAATACGGCAAGCCGGTGGGCACAGGGGTAGATTACAGGCTGCTTAAGGAGAAGGATGAATATCTGCTGGTCAGGAAGCTGGAACAATTTCCCAAGGCCGTAGAGGGTGCCGCCCGCTCCTGCGAGCCTGTAATAATGTGCAACTACCTGTTGGAGCTCTGCGGCACGTTTAACCGCTACTACAATCACCACCGCATACTCGGTCAGGAAGAGGGGCTGACCGGGGCGAGGATATTACTATCCGATTGTGTGAGGCAGGTGTTGAGGAATGGTCTTACACTCCTGGGCATCCAGACACCGGAAGAGATGTAGGGGACTAGTGAGATTTTTCCCCTATGCGTGTTTTCATGAGCCATCTTATATACTGACTTGCAGAAATGTTCAGGCCGTTCTTTGGGCCATGAACCTGGCGATCTCGCGGAAGGTGGTCTTGTCCTCTACGGGTATCTCTTCAATAATCTTAAAGGCCTTTTCTACCAGCCCTTCTGCATATTTTTGGGAGTAATTTATCGCATCGTATTTATTGTACAACGTTATGACCTCATTCACTACACGGCTTGAGGTACTCTCTCTGGGCTTTAGCATTATCTCTATGAGTCTCTCCCTGTCTCCCGCGCCTGCCTGGCTCAGGGTGTAGGCGTAGAGGAAGCTGGGCTTCCCTTCCTTTATATCCGAGCCGATGACGCCACCCCGGCCCTTGCCCTGAGTGAGGTCTATAAGGTCGTCGCGTATCTGGAAGGCGGGTCCCATGCTCTTGCCCAGTTCCCATATCTTCTCAATAACATTATCGGACCTGCCGGCCACCACGGCACCGCCCACCATGCCGCAGGTCAGATAGTACGCCGTCTTCAGCTCTACTATCTGGAGGTAGTGCTCTATGGTGAAATCTGTGGAACCCCTCCAGTTTATGTCCAGGGCCTGGCCCTCTACGGTCTTTTCATACGTGATGGTAAAGATGTCCAGCAGTTTGAGCTTTTTTTCAAAGGACAGATTGCTCTTTAGTATAGCGTGATAGGCACGGCCCAGCAGGTAGTCGCCGGCGTTTATGGCGTTTGCCGTGCCGTACTTTACCCAGACGGTGGGTTTGTCGCGTCGCATGGTGTCGCCGTCCTCAATATCGTCGTGCATGAGGAACATATTGTGCAGTACCTCCACGGCAGCGGCAAACGGCACGGCCTCATCCGGGTTCCCACCCATGGCCTCACACACAATCAGACATAGTGCAGGACGCATCCTCTTGCCGCCGGATTCCATGTGATACCAGATGGGCTCGCTCAGGTAGTCGTCTCTGACGGGGAGAAGCTTCTTGAGGTAATCGTCAATACGCATACCGTATGTTTTTAGAGAATTCTCTATGGTTTGTGCCATGTCAGTTTTATATCTTGCTGAAGCCTCTGGAAAATCCTGCACAATTGTCATTCTGGGGGCTCGCCCAACGAAACACTAGATTTTTGCCGGAGGCGAATCTCCACCAGAGGCGGATCTGCCCTCTGGCATGACGCCCATTATGGCGTGACTTCGCTTTGCTCAGAATGACACCTCTATTGGAAACACCTTCTGCGAAACTCTCATTCTATGCTAGACACACCGCACATACCGTCTAGCTTATGCCCTGCTCAGGAATTCACCGCTGCGGGTGTCTACCTTTACCACGTCCCCTTCGTTTATAAACATAGGCACCTTTATCTCAAGGCCGGTCTCCAGCTTGGCCGGTTTGAAGACGTTGGTAACGGTATCGCCCTTTGTGCCCGGAGAGGTCTCCGTCACCTTAAGCTCCACGGCTGCTGGTAGTTCCACGGACACCGGCCGGTCCTCGTAGAAGCCCACCCTTACCTTAGAGTTGAGGGGCATGTACGGGGCATAATCGTCCAAAACGCTTCCCGGTAAAAATTCCTGCTCCAGGGTCTCGGTATCCATCAGACAGTAGTTATCACCGTCATGATACAGATACTCCATGGTGCGGTAATCCATGAACACCTTTTCTATCCTGTCCGTGGAGCGGAAGCGGTTCTGTATAACGTTGCCCTGTTTCAGGCTCTTGAGCCTTGCCTGTATCAGAGCGCGTTTATTTCCGGGGGTGAGGTGGTGAAAATCCACAACGATGTACAGCTCGCCGTCATGCTTTATCATCATCCCCCGTCTTATGTCTGTAGCGCTTATCACCCTTGCGACTCCTTCTTGTACAAAAACCTTGCTGTAGCGCTAAAGTGTGTTGAATGTGCCTGTCAGACAGAGAATCCTTCTTTATGTAAACGGGCCCTCCGTCATGCGTTGCTTATTTCTCTGGTGCCGAATTATTATAACAGAAATTCTAAATGAATTCCATCATAACGGAGTCCGCCACGAAGAGACCTTTGCGGGTGAGGCGAAGTCTTTGCCGTTTCATGCTTATCAGGCCGGACTCACAGAGCCCGTCAATCACGTCCCCGTACAGCTCCCTGAGGGAGAAACCCGTACGGCGGGTGAAATCTTCTTCCTTAATGCCGGAGGTCATCCTCAGGGCCATCATAAGGGTCTCGGCGGCGCGTCTCCTTGGTGCCAGGCGTTCCCCGAACGTCTTGGGGCTCTTTCCCGCTTCAATCCGCGCAATGTAGCGGAGGATGTCCTTTACGTTGGAGGTGCGTCTGCCGTCCAGGTACGACACGGCGCCGGCCCCGATGCCCATGTAGGATAAGTTCTTCCAGTAAGTTATGTTGTGGAGGCATCGGCGCCCCTTCTTTGCAAAGTTTGATATCTCGTAGTGTGTGTACCCGTTCCTGGCCGGGGTCAGAAAGGATATAGCCTTTTTGAGCATATCGAGCTGTGCCGCCTCATCCGGTCTCAACACCCTGCCGGACCTTATCTGTCGTGCCAGGGGTGTGCCCCTCTCTACGGCAAGGCAGTAGGCTGAGATGTGCTCCGGGTCCAGTTCCAGGGCGCCTGAGAGGTCTTCCTCCCAGTCCTTAAGGCTCTGGCCGGGCCAGCCGAATATCAGGTCTATGCTCAGGTTGTTGAACCCGCCTTCACGCAGCGTGGAGAAGGCATCGAGGGAATCTCTCCGCGAGTGGATGCGCCCCAGCAGCCTCAGGCCCTTTTCGCTAAAGGACTGTATCCCGAGGCTGATGCGGTTTACGCCGCGCTCTTTTAAAAGGGCGGCCTTCCTGGCATTAATAGTACCGGGGTTTACCTCTACCGTGTATTCTCTTATTCGTCTCGTGTTCAGGGAGCTGGATATGGCAGAGAGCAGCTCATCGAGTTCTTTTTTGCTCATGGCGGTGGGTGTGCCGCCGCCTATGTAGACCGTCTTGTAGGGGAAGTCTTTTACGCCCCCAAGTTCCTTCCCTAATGCCGCTATATACCTTGAAGCGGTGTCTGCCTGGTAGACGGATGAATTGAAATCACAGTAGCTGCACCTCTTTATGCAGAAGGGGATGTGAATGTAGAGGCCGTTGGGTTGAGTCATTTTTATCTTGGTTGTAATATCTAGCAGGTCAGGTGGAGGGCGGTGATGACGGTCTTATTGCCCTTTATCAGGTCGTTATGCAGCCTGCAGGCCTCCGGTGTGACGGCGGCAAATAATTCTGTCCCTCTCTGCTCAAGCAGTGCCTTTAATTGCGGGTCTACCTTCATGAGGCCATCCTGACCGGTTCCCACGATTAGTATCTGCGGTGCTGCCTGGAGTATTTCTTTAACATCCTCCTCCTGCAGCCTGTGCCCTTCCTTTCTCCACCAGTTGCTATTTACCCTGTCAGGGTAGATTATTACGTCGCTTGAATAGTCTTGCCCGTCAATCCTGATATTTCCGAAGCCTGAGGAATCTATATACATGATACATGTCGATAATGTTAGGTGCCGGTTACGGTGTGACCCTTGCGGAGGATTATGTAACGGCGCTATCCGAAATGGCTGACGTCCTTCTCGTTAACCATAGGAACGAAGACGCAGCCAAGGAGTTGCTCCTGTTCGATTTCTTCCCCCTTGCGGGTGACCCTGTAAAGGATTTGGTGCTCCGGGTACCCTACGGGGATTACCAGCCGTCCGCCGTCGGCGAGCTGCGTTACCAGGGCAGGGGGGACGCAGTCTGCGGCGGCCGTTACGATTATGGCGTCATAGGGTGCTTCTTTCTCATAGCCGGTATGACCGTTGCCTACGCGGAAGGTTATCTTATGGCTGTAGCCCAGTTCCTCCAGTATGCCCTTGGCCCTTTCGAGCAGTGTGGGTCGTATCTCCACGGTGTACACATGGTCCACCATCTCGGCCAGTACGGCGGTCTGGTAGCCGGACCCCGTGCCTATCTCCAGCACCCTGTCTGTCCTTTTCAGCTGCAGGGTCTGGGTCATACAGGCCACCATGTAGGGCTGAGATATGGTCTGTGCCTCCCCGATGGGTGCAGGCGCATCGTCGTAGGCCCTGTCCCACAGCTCTACGGGCATGAAGAGGTGACGGGGCACCTTTTCCATGGCCGCAAGGACGCGCTCGTCCGTTATGTCCCTCCTTCGGAGCTGTATCCAGACCATCTCCTTGCGTCTCGTATCAAAGTCTATGAGTTTCATAATTCTTTACCTGCATCTGTCCATGAGTTCTTTGAGCATCTTGCGGTGGCAGTACGTATCTTCCTCTTCGTGGCAGAAGAGGGTGATTTTTTCCTTCCCGGCCCTCTTTGCGAGCGCCTTTATCTTGTCCCTCTGCAATGAGGCCCTCATCTCGCCCAGATATCGCCTTCTAAATTCCTTGAACGGGATTTTCTTCCTTGTCCAATCCTGAAGGAGTTGTGGGCTTGGGGCCAGGTCCTTGTCCCACTCGTTTATCCGTGTCTTTTTTATCCCCCTTGGCCACCGCCTCATTATGAGCAATCTGACCCCTTCGTCCGGGGTCTGGTCGTCGTAGATGGACTTCGTCTCGATCCCCACGGCCATACTAAATTATATGCCCAAAAACGGCCAAAGGCAAGCTAAAGACATGGGAATAGAGGCAGCCAAGTCACCTCTTTTCAGGGTAGTTGCCTGATTTATAGGCTTCTATGTATATACGCCCCATATCACGCCTTAGGCGGATGCGCCTCTGGCGCAAATGGGGCAGCTACAACCTAACATAATTAAAAACCGTTGACCATCTTTGCAGGGTTTTCTATCTTGGCAGGTACATCATCAGAGAATTTAGACCCTACTTTTTGTCCTCAATAATCCCCGAGAGGCGTTTGAGGGCGGTGTCTCTAAGGTCGCGGTTCCTGGCCTCTATGTTGAGGCGGAGTATCGGCTCGGTGTTGGACTTCCTGACGTTGAACCACCAGTCCCTGTACTCCACGGTGACGCCGTCCGTCCTGTCCACCTTCCCGTCGCTGAAACTCTTGGCCAGCTCGTCTATCTTTGCGTCCTTGTCCTCCACGGTGAAGTTTATCTCACCGCTGGGGTAGTATTTCTTGAGCGGCGCCACGAGGTTGGACATGCTGACCCTCTTCCGCCCCAGGATGTTCAGTACCTGGATCATGGCTATCAGGCCGGAGTCTGCGAAGAAATTGTCGCGGAAATAATAATGCCCCGACAGCTCGCCGCCGAAGACGGCGTTTCTCTCGCGCATGGTGGCCTTTATGAAGGCGTGGCCCACCTTCTCGCGGCACGGCACGCCGCCGTTTCTATCTATCTCTTCCTTCACTATCCAGCTTGAGCGCAGGTAGTAGATAATGGTCTCACACTTCTCCTTTTGGAGGAATTCCCTGGCGATGAGGGCGGTGATTATGTCGCTGCTG
>JAUXLO010000115.1 GCA_030623665.1 Planctomycetota bacterium | reverse complement strand
TAATAAAATTTAGAGGTCTTGGAGTTTGGAAAGCAGGATAAGTAAAAATGAAGGATGGACCGGTTGCTGAGATTTGTGTGCAGTACTTGTGATCTGTTTGCACTAAGAGAGTTGCGGAAAAAATAGGGTGGTAAAGCGGTCTGCCCGCCATACCATCCATTTTTCATATTTCATATAATATAAAAGATTGACAATGAGGGAGAAAGAGGCTTGCTTGAGATGAGAAGATTATTCTGGCTTGTGTTATTTATTGGTTCAATCTTTTGGAGTGGCGTAGTTAATGCGGCAGGAGAGGTTACCATAAGGTGGTTTGGGCATTCCTGTTTTCTTATAGAGTCTTCACAGGGTACGAAGTTGCTTACAGACCCACTGGGAGAGGAGACGGGCTACGACCTGCCCGACGTTGCGCCTGACATAATAACCATCAGCCATGAGCACTTTGACCACAACTACGTACGCCCTTATACAGTGGATCCCAATAATCCCGTTGTATTAAGGGGCGAGGACGTCCATGGCCGGAGCTGGCATACGGTAGAGGAGGAGACTGAAGACGTAAGTATTTATAATATACGTACGTACCACGATGAATATGAGGGCAAGAAAGACGGCAAGAACTCTGTCTTTGTGTTTATCGTAGACGGGCTGAGGATAGTCCATCTGGGCGACCTGGGCCATTTGCTTAGTAGAGAACAGATAGAGGCCATAGGGGTGCCGGACGTACTTTTTATTCCCACCGGTGGCGCATACACCATAGACTACCTGGAGGCAGCGAAGGTTATAGACCAACTAAAGCCAAAAATAGCAATACCGATGCATTTCAAGACACCCGCCTGCAAGTTCACCCTCTTTGGGGTTAAGCGGTTTATTGAAGGAAAGGAAAACGTCCGGGTCCCCGGGGAAAATAAGATTGTGGTGAGCAAGGACACACTCCCCGGCCAGACCGAGATCGTGGTCCTTAATTATAAGTAATATGTTCAGGCATGAGGCCCTGTTTTACAAACCGACTGGCGAGGACAGCCGCGTACAGTGTTTTCTTTGTCCGCACCGCTGTATCATTGCGCCGGGCAGGCTGGGTATTTGCGGGGCAAGGCAAAATATAGACGGTAAACTGTGTTCACTTATCTACGGCCGTGTCTCCTCTGCCTGCGCCGACCCTATAGAAAAAAAACCCCTGTACCACTTTTATCCCGGTAGTGTGGCGTATTCTATAGGCTCCCTGGGCTGCAACATGCGATGCGGTGACTGTCAGAACTGGCAGATAGCCCATGCAAAGGCGGACAAGCCCACCGAGAGGACGGAGGCGCTGTCGCCTGAGCAACTCGTTGATAACGCAAAGAAGAGCGGCAGTCAAGGGATCGCATGGACCTATAACGAGCCTTCAATATGGATGGAGTATGCCATTGACGGCGCGAAACTGGCGAAGGCCAATGGGCTCTATACGGTCTTTGTCACCAACGGCTACGTGGAGACCGAGGCGCTGGACGCCATAGGCCCCTACCTCGACGCCTTCCGTGTCGACTTCAAGGGACGGTTCGAAGGGAGCCGTTTTTACAAAGAGGTGGCAAAGATAAAAGACCCAAGACCCATTCTTGATGCCACGTTAAGGGCCAAGAAGAAGTGGAATATGCACGTTGAGGTGATAACCAACGTAGTGCCCGGCTATAATGACAGTACGGAGGAGCTCGAGGAGATTGCCAGGACCATCAGGGAAAACCTGGGGGACAACACACCCTGGCATGTCACCCGGTTCCACCCCTACCTGGAATTGTCACACCTGCCATCTACGCCCGTCGAGAAGCTGGAGGAGGCGTGGGATGTTGGCCGCAAGGCCGGCCTTAACTACGTTTACGTAGGCAACGTGGCGGATCACCCGGGCGAGAATACGTATTGTGCAGGCTGTGCACAACTGCTCATAGAGCGGCTCGGATACTACGTGAATATTGTGGGACTCGAGGACGGGAAGTGTGCATTCTGCCACCACCCCATCCCTGTGGTAGGAAGCATTTAGGTACATGTCAAAAGACAAAGTAATAGCCCTGCTTACGGACTTTGGCCTCGATGACAGCTACGTCGGCACAATGAAGGCCGTTATTGCCAATATCAATCCCGGGGCATACGTAATAGACCTCTGTCACGGTATCCGGCCGCAAGACGTCATTGGCGGTGCGTTCCTGCTCGGTTCTTCCTACAAATTCTTTCCCGAGGGCGCTATCTTCATAGCCGTTGTGGACCCCGGCGTGGGTGGGGAGAGAAAGATTGTGTGCGTCCAGACACGCAAATACATCTTCCTTGCGCCCGATAACGGTATTCTGGAGTCCATTTTGGCCCGGGAAGAAACGCTTACGATAGTGGAGGTATCTAACGCTGAATATTTCCTGCCTGACGTAAGCAGTACGTTTCACGGCAGAGACGTCTTTGCACCCGTGGCCGCACACCTCTCTCTGGGTGTTAAACCTGCAAGACTGGGAGAGAGTCTGAAAGGACTTCGGCGTCTGGATCTTCCCAGGCCCGAGACCTCTGCAGATGGAGTAGTCACGGGAGAGGTAATCTACGAGGACCGCTTTGGAAACCTGATTACTAATATTGACCGTAATGTAATTGGGGGGACCGAATCGCGCATCCTGTCTGTAGCTATCGGCAACAGAAAGATAGATAAGTTGAGTACCTCATACCAGGACGGCCGCCCCGGTGAACCAGTGGCGCTTTTTGGCAGCTCAGGACATCTTGAAGTTGCCGTGAATGGCGGAAGCGCCAGTAAATTACTGAACTGCTCCAGGGGAGATGGGGTGACGGTGGCGTTTGAAAAGAGTCATTAACGTAGGGTGTGCGCCAGAGGCGCATCTCCGCCAAAGCGGATCTGCCTATGGCATGACCGTCAGGGGCGCCTCAGGAGGCTGCCTCAGGTACGACGTCTCGACGCAGCAGATATTTTTACATTTATTAGGTAGTATGAGTCGCTAAGCAACACCGATGAAAGAGACCCTGATAAAAGAGACGCACCTGTTGGAAGAATGGGATAAGGCATACATCTGGCATCCCTTTACCCAGATGAAGGATTTTTTGGCGGCGGGAGGGCCTGTCATAATAAAAGAGGCTGAGGGTGTAATCTTAAGGGACATTCATGGGAACGAGTACATAGACGGCGTGTCCGCAATGTGGTGCAACATTCACGGCCACCGCAACAGATACATAGACCGGGCCGTGAAGGCACAACTGGACAAGGTGGCCCACTCTACCCTGCTCGGCCTGTCCAACGTACCTGCAGTAAGACTGGCGAAGAGGCTGACAGAGGTAACGCCCAAGGGGCTGAATAAGGTATTTTATTCAGACAACGGTTCCACCGCCGTAGAGGCGGCCTTGAAGATGTCGTTTCAGTACTGGCAGCAGACAGGCTCGCCTGGAAAACGGGGGTTTATCGCCCTGGAGCATGGTTACCACGGCGACACCCTGGGGGCTGTGGGCGTGGGGGGAATAAGATCATTCCACGCGCTTTATAAACCGCTTCTTTTTGATGCCACATTCGCCCCCGCGCCCTACTGCTATAGATGTCCCTTGCACAAGGATTCTAGAGAAACGTGCGGACTTGCGTGTCTGAAAGAGCTGGAACAGATAATGGAGAAGAATTGTCGCAAGACTGCCGCACTAATCATGGAGCCACTGGTGCAGGGGGCGGGCGGTATGATAGTACACCCCCCTGGTTTTTTAAAAGGAGTCAGGGAGTTATGTGACAAATATGACGTCCTGCTTATCGCTGATGAGGTAATGACCGGCTTTGGCAGGACGGGCAGGATGTTTGCCTGCGAGCATGAGGACGTGGTGCCGGATATTATGTGTCTTTCCAAGGGTATTAACGGGGGCTACATGCCCCTTGCCGCCACCCTTGCCACGGATGTGATATACGGTGCGTTTCTGGGAGACAGCGGTAAAACATTCTATCACGGCCATACGTACACGGGACACCCGCTGGGGTGTGCCGCCTCCCTTGCCAGTCTGGAATTGTTTGAGAATGAGGGCATACTGGAGAAACTTAGGCCAAAGATAAGCCTTCTCGGTGAATCTTTGGACAGATTCCGCGAACTACGGTATGTCGGAGACATCCGTCAGTTGGGCCTTATTGCCGGAATAGAGCTGGTCAGGGATAAGGGGACAAAGGAGAAATTCCCCCCCGGTGAGAATGTGGGACATAGGGTAATACTGGAGGCTAAAAAGAGGGGGGCCTTTTTAAGACCCCTGGGTGACATAATCGTAATCATGCCGCCGTTATCCATAACCACAGATGAATTGACCAGACTGACGGGTATAGTGTATGAGTCTATTGACGCAGCCACTGCGGACCTGTCCTAAGAAACCCCAGCCTGTCCCCCCGAAACATCTAACATAGCTTAACTTAGATAAAGTCCCCGCAAGCGCAGAAATATTGTTGACAGGGCCCTGAGCAAGGTTCAGAATCTATCTGGAAAGATGCCAAAGAAAGACATTCTCATCGTAGAAGACGAAAAAGACCTGGTAGAACTGATACAGTACAACCTTGAAAAAGAGGGTTTCAAGGTCGTACACGCCTATGACGGTGAGGGCGGTCTCCAGATTGCCAGGAGCAGGCATCCCTCTATTGTACTACTTGACCTGATGCTACCCAGACTGGACGGCCTTGAGGTGTGCCGGAGGCTCAAGCAAGACCCCAAAACGGCCGACATACCCATCATAATCCTCTCGGTTAAGGACTCTGAGGCGGATATCGTGGCGGGTCTGGAACTGGGCGTGGACGATTACGTTACAAAACCCTTTAGCCCCAGGATCCTTATATCAAGGGTGAGGGCGGTGTTGAGAAGGTCAGAAAGAGATGCAAGACCCAAGAAACATATAAAGATAGATGGTCTCGTTGTTGATACGTCCAGGCATGAAGTCTCCTTGGACGGGAAGAACATACCACTGACGATAACGGAATTTAAGCTCCTCCACTACTTGGCCGAGAGACCGGGTAGGGTCTTTACCAGGGACCAACTGATGGGCGGTGTCATGGGAGAGGACTCTGTGGTAATAGACAGGACCATTGACGTGCACGTCGCCTCTCTTCGCAAGAAATTGGGTAGATACGCCCAATACATAGTGACGGTGCGGGGTCTGGGGTATAAGTTCAAAGACTAGCGGCAAAAGTAGAGGGATGAAGAAAAAGACCTTAGATATGATCCATGAAAGAGACAGGCTCGCGGCCATCCTCTCAAGCATGACAGAAGGGGTGCTGGCGGTAGACGGGGAAGGAAAGACGTTCCTGGCCAACAAGGCAGCATGTAACATGTTCGGCCTTAACCTCGAAAAGACACTGGACAGACATATCAACGAGGTCTTCAATAATGACCAGTTAAATGGACTGGTAACGGAGACGCTGAGGAGTGGCAGTGTCCATACACTTGAGACCGCAGACCTTCCCCCCGGCAGGACAGTCTTCCGTCTGCACATAACACCAATAAGGGGGGCTGAAACTGACCTCGGTGTCGCAATAATAGCCCATGACGTTACCGACCTGAGGAAACTGGAGAAGATGCGAGGTGAATTCGTGGCAAACGTCTCCCACGAGCTTAAGACACCGCTGGCCTCGATAAAGGGGTTCGTAGAGACATTAAAGGACGGCGCACTTGAAGAACCAGATACGGCCAGAAAATTCCTTTCCATCATTGAAAGACATACCAACCGTCTAAACAATTTAATAAGCGACCTCCTCAGCCTCTCAAAGATAGAATCGGGACAGATTCCACTGGAACTGAAAAAGATAAAGCTCTCGCCGTTTATAGACAAGCTCATAGGGGCCTTCGATGACCATATCCGAGAGAAGGAGCATATCATCGAGGTGAATATACAAGAAGGTCTAACCTACGTATATGCGGACGAGACCCTCCTGGATCAGGCCCTCTCAAATCTCTAGGAAAACGCAATAAAGAACACCCCGCCACACGGGAAGATAAAAATAACAGCGACTGAAGAAGGCATGCAGATATCTCTTGCCGTCTCAGACACAGGTATAGGCATACCAGAGTAAGACC
>JAUXLO010000057.1 GCA_030623665.1 Planctomycetota bacterium | reverse complement strand
TAAAGGCCACCTTGAGTTTCGTGCCCACACCGTCGGCCGAGGCTACCAGCACAGGCTGACGGTATTTCTTGAAGAGGCGGTCCTCGTAATGCAGGCTGAAGAGTCCGCCAAAGCCACCGGGACACTCAATAACCCTTGGGCCAAAGGTCTTTCGCATATCCCTGTGTATATCCCCGGTAAATTTCTCCTTGGTGGATATGTCTACACCTGCGTCTTTATAAGACATTGGGGACATAGTCGGACCTTTTCAGTGGTTCGTGAGGTGAGACAAGGTCTTTACGTTGCAAAGCTACACTACGATGGTGTGTTCCCCGGCCTTCTCTTCCCACTCTTCCGCGCCCTCACGGGCCTTTTTGACTATCTCTGCCTGTACAGGGTATTTACCGGCAAAACAAGCCACACAATAGTCCTTGGGGGAGGAGGTGCAGCTCAAAAGGCCCTCAATGCTGAGGTAGCCCAGGCTGTCTACCTCCAGGAATTCGGTTATCTCCTCCAGGGGACGGACGGCCGCTATAAGTTCCTCCTTAATCTGAAAATCAATCCCATAATAACACGGATAGCGGTGTGGCGGACAGCTAATCCTTACATGAATCTCCTTTGCTCCAGCCCTTTTTAACAGCCCGAAGCGGCTCTTAGAGGTGGTACCGCGTACAATTGAATCATCAACGACTACCACCCTCTTACCGGTGACCACATCTGAGATGGCATTAAGCTTCATCTCCGCCTTTTGCTGTCGTTGCTCGACATCGGGCTGGATAAAGGTGCGGCCTATATAATGGTTGCGCACGAAGCCCCGTTCCAGGGGAATTCCAGAGGCCTGGGAATAACCCATAGCTGCAGAATTCCCGCCCTCCGGCACAGGGATCACCATATCAGCCTCCACCGGACATTCCTCCGCCAGCTTGGCGCCCAACCGCTTGCGGATGAGATGGACGTTCTCTCCGTAGATCATGCTATCCGGCCTGGAGAAGTATATCAGCTCAAAGATGCAATAGGACGGCTTTGCAGGGGCAAAGGTCTCTGACCTCAAACCGTTTTTACCGATATAAACTATCTCCCCGGGAGAAACTTCCCTGAGATATTCCGCCCTAATCTGGTCCAAGGCACAGCTTTCTGAGGCCACGGCGTAGCCGTCCTTCAGCTTGCCAATGCATAAGGGCCTGAAACCGTTGGGGTCCCTTGCGGCAATCATCTCCTCCGGCGTAAGGATTAAAAGGGAGAAGGCGCCCTTAAGGTCTCTGAGCAGGCCGGAAAGGTTCTCACGATATTCGGGCTTTGCCATGAGGTGCAAAATCACCTCGCTGTCACTGGGGGTGTGGTTATGGCGGGTGGTCTGCGTCTGAAATACGGCACCTCCTCGCTCAAGGTCTCTTCTAAGTGAGCTGGTATTAACCAACTGGCCATTGTGAGCGACCGCCACCTGTCCCCTTGAGTATTCAGCCACCAGGGGCTGGGCATTTTGCCACTCACTCCTGCCAATGGTGGAATAGCGGACGTGTCCGATAGCAGCGGAATTTCTTAGACGCCTAAGGTCTCGTGGTTTGAAGACGTTACCGACCAACCCCATCCCCTTGTGCCAAACTATACTGCTGCCGTCAGTAGAGGCTATACCGGCACTCTCCTCACCACGATGCTGGAGGGAATAAAGCCCCTGGTAGACCTTCTCCGTAGCGTCCAGACTTCCATAGACACCAAAGAGTCCACACTCGTGCTTTATCTCATCCATCGAACGTTTACCTACAACTGAGATGAATTGTCGTCTTCCTGCCAAACAGTCAATAGAAAGGTAGGGTTAGATAGGTGTGCCCCATACGTGAAGATTATCGGCGTCTCCATAGACTAAAATAATTATAACATCCCTACCCCCCCAGTCAATAGCTTCCCTGCCGGTGACAACAGATGGAGCAATTCCCTAGTGTATGCCGCATAAGCACTTCAGATAAAAGCCTTGAAGCTAAAACTATATTATGATAATGATAAATCTTACAAATGTCGACTAACGGGGACCGCAGGGACCTGAGAAAGGTCATTAAGGAGGCAAGGCTATACGTCTTGCTCACGACTAACCTGTGTAAGCGCCCTGTCATTGATACGGCAAGGCTTGCTATATCTGGAGGTGCGGAGGTACTCCAGCTGAGGGGCAGAGATGTACCAGAGAAAGAACTCCACCGGCTTGCCCTTGAGCTCAGGGAGCTGACCAAAGAGCTTGGTACTGTATTTATTATAAATGACAGTCCTGACATCGCTAAAGAAGTCCAGGCAGACGGATTGCATATAGGTCAGGAGGACATACCCATCGAAGAGGCCAGACGTTTAGTGGGCAATGACAGGCTGATTGGGTTTTCGGCCCACAGCCTCCAAGAGGCCCGTCATGCGCAGGCGCTCGGGGCAGATTACCTGGGAGTAGGTCCCATCTTCCGCACGGACACCAAGGCACAGGCGGACCCCGTGGGTACACAACTAATAGGACTTATTGTAAGGGAGATAGATATACCATTCTTCGCCATCGGAGGCATCAACACAGACAATATCCGAGAGGTCTTAGATGCAGGGGCCAAACGTGTGGCAGTCTGTTCGGCAATTGTCTCTCAAGAAGACGTACTGGCGGCCACAAGGTGTTTCAGTGACGAGCTCGGTAGATGGTCCTCCTAAGGCCCGATATTAAAACGCACAATTTCTCGACCGTTAACACAGCATCTCCAAGCAGTCCTTTAGGCGGTAGATAACGTTGCCCAAGCACTCTTTCATAAGGTCTGCTAGCATAATAAGCCTTTGTACCCTCCTCAGCCGTGTGCTGGGTCTGACCCGCGACATCCTCTGTGCCAGCGTCTTTGGCACGGGCATGGTCTGGGATGCCTTCGCCGTGGCCTTCCGCATACCGAACCTATTCCGCAGGCTATTTGGTGAAGGCGCCCTCACCGCGGCCTTTGTACCGGTATTCACGGAATATATGGAAAAGCGAGGCGAGCGCGAGTCATGGATACTGTTAAGCGTGGTCGCAACTGCACTGGCCCTCTTTCTCGTTCTGTTGGTAATACTGGGAGAGGGTGTCTTCTACGTACTCCCGAAGCTTACGCCTCTTAGCGAAAAGTGGCAGCTTGTACTGAAGCTGTCGGCTGTAATGTTACCCTACATGCCCCTTATCTGCCTGGCAGCCCTGCTATCGGCGGCCCTTAACTGCCTCCGGCACTTTCTCATGCCCGCCCTCTCACCGGTCGTGCTGAACGTATGCTGGATAACGGGACTTCTTTTCCTTTCTCCTATAATGGGCGACACCCAGGAACAGAGAATCTTTGGTGTGGCGGTGGCTATTATTATTGCCGGTGTTTTACAATATGGCATGCAACTGCTGGTACTCAGAAACACGGGGAACGTTATAAGCCCTGTCCTGGAGCCCTCCCATCCGGGGCTCCGGCGGGTAATAGGGCTAATAGGGCCTGTGGTCTTCGGTCTGGCTGTGGTACAGGTAAACGTCCTCTCAGACAGCCTGATTGCCGTGGGGTTATCCTCATCGGCGGGGAGCCATGACTTCTTCAAGCTGTTTGGAAATATCTACGAATACCCCCTTCACAGCGGCGCCGCATCGGTACTATACTACGGAGACCGTATAATCGAGTTTCCGCTGGCACTCGTGGGTATTGCCATGGCTACCGCAATGTTTCCCACACTCTCAACATATGCAGTGAGGGAGGACTGGGAGACGTTTACCACCGTCCTACACAAGGCCCTGCGGATAGTAATATTTATAAGCGTGCCGGCGTCTCTGGGACTCATTATACTGGGCGGGCCGCTTGTAGAACTCTTTTTTGTGAGAAATGCCTTCACACAGGAGTCAGCACTTCGTACGACCTCCGTAATACTCTTCTATGCCACGGGGATATGGGCCTATTGTTCCCTGCACATCCTGATAAGGGCCTTCTATTCACTGCAGGATACATCAACCCCGGTAAAGGTGGGGGCGAGCATGGTGATTCTTAACCTGACCCTGAACCTTTCACTAATATGGTTCTTAAGGGAAGGCGGCCTGGCACTGGCCACGGCCATCTCCGCTATGGTACAGACATCGATACTTTTTATCATTCTAAAAAGAAGGCTCCACATAAAGGGTTTCAGGGGGATGTCGGCGTCCGCGGGAAAGACCGTACTGGCCTCTGCCGTCATGGCGCTTGTTTGTATCGCTACATTGAATCTGTTACCTGAACACCATGGAAATCTTACGATAAAGGCGGCAAGACTATTTGTGCCACTCTCCGCCGCAGTGGTTGCCTTTCTGGGCATGGTCTACATGCTTAGGTCGGAGGAGCTCCAGTATCTGTACGATGCCCTGGTTAAAAAGGTCATAACAAAGAAAGATTAGGCCGTCAGCGCATCGTGTAATTACAAAGGTAGGGACATAATTTAAGGAGGTCATTTATGGATATAGACTGGAAGATTCTCATAAGCACCTTCGGTGTCATTTTCGCCGCAGAATTTGGGGATAAGACACAGATAGCGGCAATATTTCTGGCCACTCAGACCGACAAGCCCCTGACGGTCTTCATCGGTGCAGTCCTGGCCATGGCTGCGGTGACGCTGATAGGCGTCACACTGGGGGCCGAGCTTGTCCAGGCCGTGCCAATGAAATACCTCCGCACCGGAGCGGCTGCAATCTTTATCGGACTGGGGATGCTGATACTGCTTGGTAAGTTCTGAGTTTCCTAGATTAATACCATATTATCCCTGTGCACCACCTCGTCGTAAGGCTTGGAGCCCAGAATCTTCTTTATCGAGGTGCTCGAGTGGCCCTTTATCTTCATAAGCTCCGCAGAGGAATAATTGGTAAGGCCCCTGGCAAACTCATCCTTGTTGCCTATAGTGGATATAGAGACTACGTCTCCCCTTTCAAAACCCCCGTCCAGGTCGGTTATCCCTGAGGCCAGGAGGCTCTTACCCCTCTTCGAAAGCGCAGCGAAGGCGCCGTCATCTACATATATCCTGCCCTTTGGCCTCAACGTAAAACCTATCCAGCGTTTGCGGCTTGTGAGCCTTCTACGAGCGGGGAGGAAGAGCGTGCCCAGATCCTCACCGTCCATTACCCTTGTCAGGACGTCAGGTGTCCTGCCGTTTGCTATAATAACCGCCTCGCCGGAGTTAGTAGCCGTGCGTGCCGCCTTGAGCTTGCTCTCCATACCCCCCATACCGAGGTGGGTCTTTGACCTCGACGCCAGTCCCTCTATGTCCGCAGTAATCTTCTCCACCAATGGTATAAGCCCCGTGCCTTTATCCGGCCTTTTGTAGAGTCCGTCCACGGAGGAAAGCATCACCAGCAATTCCGCCTTCAGGAGATTGCTCACCATGACGGAGAGAATGTCGTTGTCGCTGAAACTGATCTCTTCCACCGAAACGGTATCGTTCTCGTTAATCACAGGTATGACCTTAAGGCCGAATAGGGCGTTGATGGTGTTGGAGGTATTCAGATAACGGCAGCGCTCCTCCAGATCCTCTCTGGTGAGTAGAATCTGGCCGGCATGATAGCCCTCGGTCTTAAAACAGTCGTCGTAGGACCCAATTAATTTACTCTGACCCACGGCGGCGGCGGCCTGTATATCCGGGAGTGTGGATGGTCTCTTGCGTATGCCAAGCTCACCCATCCCTGCGCCCACGGCACCCGAACTTACTACAGCCACCTCGAGGCCGCGTCTCTTTAAACCCACTATTTGCCTGGAGATGCCAGCCACCTGGGCCGTATCCAGAAGCCCGTCCTTGGTGGTAATTACGCTGGTACCTACCTTTACTACCAGCCTTTTAGTCCCCGAGGTAATTGTTTTTCTATAATCTACGTCCATAAAGTTTTTCCATCAAACCTATTGACATTTAGTCATCGTGTGCTATTATCAGCCTCGTTCACCCGGATAATGGCGTGGGGGCATTAATTATTAGATTATAGTGTTGTCATTTATAAACTCAACAGGTCTTTCCCAAAGGAGACGAAAATGGCGAAGGAAATTCTAGTAGTAGGAAGCAAGGTAAAGGACTATATAAAGAGCAACGGGTGCATGACATCTGGAGAACTCGTCAGCGCGCTGAGCTGTAAGGTTGAGTGCCTTCTAGACGGCGCCATTAAGAGGGCAAAGGCCAACAAGAGAAAGACCGTCGGTCCGCAGGACGTATAGTCTCAATTCTCCGCCTGTTGCCGACACAATTTCGAGAGATTCATTAATAAGAACGCGCGCTAGAAGGGCGCCCTGGGGGTCTAACCTGCCTTTAGCTTTTGTGTGAGGACTTCGTTGACTACCTTAGGGTTTGCCTTGCCCTTAGACTGGCGCATTATTTGACCGACAAGAAAACCTAACGCCGTCTTTTTGCCCTTTTTATAGTCATTAACGGCCTCCGGGTTTTCTTTCAGAACCTTTAGAATCAGTTGTTCCAGTTCTCCTTTATCGCTTATTTGAAGGAGTCCCTTTTTCTTCACTATCGTAGCAGCATCATTGCCCGAGTCGGCCATGTCCGCAAATACCCCTCGGGCAATGGGCATGCTTACGGTGCCCTCCTCAACCATCTTTACCAGCCCCACTAGGGCCTCAGGGCTTACCTTAAAATTTTCTATCTCGACCTTCCTCTCCTTCAGCTCCCTGAGTAGGTCGTTTGTTATCCAATTACAGAGGGATTTAGGAGTGGCATAGAGTCCCACACACCGTTCAAAATAATCCGCCACTGCCTTGTCTTCTGTAAGGACCCCTGCGTCATAGTCTGAAAGGGAGTATTCCTCCACAAACCGATTCCTTCTGGAAAGTGGAAGTTCAGGAAGTGTAGACCTGAGTTCGTCCAACCAACGCTCCTCGATTACCATTGGTGCAAGATCAGGCTCCGGGAAGTATCTATAGTCATGGGCCTCTTCCTTGGTTCGCATCCTTTCAGTCCGCCCCCTCGCTTCATCCCACAGCCGGGTCTCCATGTCTACCTCTTTCCCTGAGTCCATGACCTCTGTTTGGCGGCCTGTTTCATATCCCAGGGCCTTTAGCACCGATTTCATAGAGTTAAGGTTTTTCATTTCCACCCTGCTGCCCAATTTCTCCTGACCCACGGGTCTCAGGGATATCGATGCCTCAAACCTGAGAGACCCCTCTTGCATCTTGCAGTCAGACACCTTGTTGTAGAGCAGGATGTTTCTCAGGGTCAGCATGAACTGCTCAACCTCGTCAAGACTACGCATGTCTGGATTGGTGACTATCTCAAGAAGGGGTACACCGGCACGGTTGAAATCTACAAGACTATAATCTGCCGAGGGGTCTTCCGGGTGGATGAGCTTGCCAGCCTCCTCTTCCAGGTGTACGTTGTGGATGCTTATCCTCTTCATTCCACCGTTGCTCTTTATATCGATATTTCCGTCCACACCCAGGTTGAGATGGTTCTGCGAGATCTGATAGTTCTTCGGCAGGTCGGGGTAATAGTAGTTCTTTCGGTCAAACGTGCTGAAGAGGTTTACCCTGCAGTTGAGCGCCATAACGGCCCTCAGGCTGTATTCCAGGGCCTTCTTGTTCAGCACGGGTAGCACACCCGGCATACCGAGGCATACGGGACAGACCTGCGTGTTGGGAGGCGTGCCGAAAGTGGTGGAACACCCGCACCAGAGCTTGGACGCAGTAGCCAGTTCCGCATGTGTCTCCAAACCTATGACTACCTCGTATTTCATTATCGGCATAGATTTTCTGACCGTTACAACGTGGGAGCAAGCTCCCACGCTACACTTGTAAAAGGCTAAAAGGTCCCGTCCTTTAACTTATCAGAGAGGGATTGGATATGTTCATAGCGCAGTGTCGTCCCCTTCAGGGCCTCGATGGTTTTCCCGATGTCGTAATTCACCCTCTTAAGCTCAACTTTGCCGTCCTCCCATACAGCGTAGGAGGCCATCGGGCTGTGGCCGCTGGGGAAGCCCACACTCCCCGGATTAACGACAACCGTCTTGCCCAACTTCTTCTGCATCGGCATGTGGGTATGGCCTATAAACACAAAGTCCGCATCCACCCCTTCCAGTTCCCTGGCCATGACCTCGTCCGGGGTCTCGGGCGGCAGGAAGGCACAGTTGTCCCCCCTTGGAGAGCCGTGGGATAGCAGGAACTTGACACCATCCAGCTCTATCTCTTCTAGCCGCGGGAGGTCTCTTAATATCTTCTTTTCTCCTTCGTTTAAGACACCTCGTGTATACTCCTTTCCGGGTTCGGCCAGTTCAGCATACTCCGGCGGGCAACAGCAGTCGTCGCGTAGCCCGCTCACCGCGTCGTCGTGATTACCCCTTACAATCTTGTCGGAGATTGAACAAACGAGTTCAATGATCTCCTTCGGGTTAGGTCCATAATTCACTAAGTCACCCAAACAGAATACCTTATTTACCTTCCCTTCCTTCTCCCGAACGGCTGATAGCGCCTGTACGTTTGCGTGTATGTCCGATATTATCAATATCTTCATATACGCCCTCCGGCCTCTTTAAGTGATAATCGGTCTCTTTCTCGAAGGCGCGGGCCACCTTCAGGAGTGTCAACTCATCAAAATGCCTCCCCATCAGTTGCATCCCAATGGGGAGATTCTCTAGTGTGAAACCACATGGTATAGAAATTCCGGGTATCCCCGCCAGATTGGCCGGGATGGTAAAAACGTCAGAGAGGTACATCTCCAGAGGATTCTCGATACGCTCTCCAATCCTAAAAGCAGGTGTGGGCGACGTAGGGCCTAAGATAACATCTACGTCCTCGAAGGCTGACAGGAAATCCTGTCTTATAAGGTTTCTCACCTTGGAAGCCTTGAGGTAATAGGCCTCATAGTAGCCGGAGCTGAGTGCGTATGTGCCAAGCATAATCCTGCGCTTTACTTCACTGCCAAAACCCTCGGCCCTGGAGCGGCTGTACATACTGATGATTCCGTCCGACGCTGCCGTCCTGTAGCCGTAGCGAACACCGTCATACCGGGCGAGGTTGGAGCTGGCCTCGGCCGTGGCAATTATATAATAGACGGCCACTGCATACGGCGTATGCGGCAAAGAGATTTCGACAACACTGGCACCCAGACTCTTGTAAGTCTCAATGGCCCCTTCTACCGCCTGCCGCACCTCATCATTAAGGCCCTCTGCAAAATATTCCTTAGGGACACCTATGCGCACACCGTCTATGCGATCTTCAAGGGTTGACACATAGTCGGGCACGGGCATCTTGGCGCAGGTAGAGTCCCTCTCGTCATGTCCTGCAATAACCTGAAGCAACAGGGCTGCATCCCTGACGTCTCTCGTGATAGGCCCTATCTGGTCAAGCGATGAGCCGAAAGCGACTAGGCCATACCGGGACACCCTGCCGTAGGTTGGCTTCATGCCCACCACGCCACAGAAACTTGCAGGCTGCCTTACAGAACCGCCTGTATCACTGCCAAGTGCCATATAGGCCATCCCTGCGGCAACCGCTGCGGCCGAGCCGCCACTTGAGCCGCCCGGACTGCGGTCCACGTCCCAGGGGTTCCTCGTCGGTTTAAAGCCCGAGTTCTCCGTCGAAGAGCCCATTGCAAATTCGTCAAGATT
>JAUXLO010000143.1 GCA_030623665.1 Planctomycetota bacterium | reverse complement strand
TGTCGTATGCGTGTTTCTCCCAGGTGTCATGTCCGCCCCTTGGGTGATTGCCAAGCGGGGCGTTGATGCCTCCCTGTGCGGCAACGGAATGTGACCTTAGCGGGTGAACCTTAGACACCACACCGACCTTTGCGTTCATCTCGTTGGCTGCAATGGCCGCCCTCAGCCCTGCAAGCCCACCCCCAATGACCAGCACATCGTGATATGGCACCACAAATCCCCCCCTTAAAAGAATATCCTTATGCTATACACCGCTGTGGCGACAAAGATACCCGCAGAGGCCAACAGAAGCCCCCTATGCGAGGCAGTAAGGTCAAACAGATCTATCAGGGTAATCCTCAGCCCGTTTACGAGATGAAGGATTACGGCCAGGAGAAGCACATACTCCATCAGATGCCCTGCAGGGTTATTGAACTTGCTCACGGCCCTGTCAAACGCCTCCGGGCCCTGGAATACGGCGCTGAGTGTCCATATATGGAAGAACAAAAAGAGGATAAGTGCGACACCCGTAACCCTGTGCAAGGTGAAGGAAAGGACGTCTGCACCAAAGTTCCACCTGATTTCACTTATTATTTGCAAGACCTTTGTCATATCACTCTAAGGGATAAAACCCACCAGCACAACGACCCCGGCAGTGAACGTAAATACTCCGATAGCGTACAACGTTCCCTTAAATGTGGATTTCGCGGAAGAGGTGGTGTTAAAATCAAGGAAGACTGCCCAGGCGCCGTTGAGCCCGTGATAGATGAGTGCCGCCAGGAGCAGCGTATAAAACGACGCCCAGCATGGAGAGACAATACGTGCGGCTACCTGGTCGTAGACCGGCGGGCCGCCGCCGCCGTGAAGCATCCAGAAATGAACAATAACCCCTGCGCTGAGAAATAGACCGCTAACACGCTGTAAGAGCCAAGGCCAAAGACTTGAGCCACGGGTCATTTCCTGCTCCTATTTTATGAGCCTGTCCACCTCTGCGCATTCGGCCATTACTTCCCGGGCCGATTTGTGCAATAAGCCTCTCTCTTCTTCTGTAAGGCTTAGCTCAATAATACCCTCGACACCCTTTAAGCCCAACTTTGCCGGGACACCTATGAATATGTCTTTCAGCCCGTACTCTCCCTGACAGAAGACGGTGGAAGGGAGTATCTTCTTTTTATCCTTCAGTATCGCCGTCACCATCTCCGTTATCGCAGCAGAGGGGGCAAAATATGCACTGCCGGTCTTAAGCAGATTTACTATCTCTGCACCTCCGGCAACTGTCCGCTTTATCAACACATCAATCTTTTCCCTGGGAAGCAGTTCCGTTATAGGCACACCGGCAACCGTTGTATATCTGGCCAGCGGCAGCGGGTCGCTATGTCCGCCTATAACTGTCGCCTGTACATTCTCAACCGAGACACCCAGTTCCATCGCAACAAACGTGGAAAACCTGGCCGTGTCCAGCACGCCCGCCATGCCAATTACCCTTTCCTTTGGGAATCCACTCACTTTGTACGCCACATACGCAATTGCGTCCAGGGGGTTGGTTACCAAAAGAAGTATCGTGTCGGGAGACCTCTTTACCAGGTTCTCAACAACAGACTTTACCACTTTGGCGTTACCAGCCAGAAGGTCGGTCCTGGTCATACCGGGCCTTCTAGCCCTGCCGGCGGTGATAACACAGATGCTTGAGCCAGTGGTCTCATCGTATGTATCGGTGCCCGTTACGCTTACGTTATATCCATATATTGGTCCCGCCTCGAGCAGGTCCAGCGATTTACCCTGAGGTATGCCCTCGGCTACGTCTACCAGCACGATATCTCCGAGTTCCTTCTCTGCGAGTCTTTGGGCGGCAGTCCCTCCCACATTTCCTGCACCGACTATGGTTATCTTCGTCCTCATTGCGCACCCGCCATCTTCTGAGACTGATAGTTCAGCAATCCACCCGCAAGGACTATCTGCGCCTCTCTTTCAGTACACCCGTGTTCCACCTTGAACTCCCTGTCATCCTTAGTAACGTCTAGAACGGTTATTGGTCTGTTCTCCGCCAGTGCCGCTCTTACGTCTTGGAGCCTTAGCCGGTCTCCTTTATCTATCAAATCGTATCCCGATCCGTCTGCAAAGACAAGCGGCAAAATCCCCGTGTTAATGAGGTTATTCCTGTGTATCCTGGCAAACGACTTCGCTATAACCGCCTTTATCCCCAGATACATGGGAGCCAGGGCAGCGTGTTCTCTGCTCGAGCCCTGGCCATAGTTACTGCCGCCAATAATAAAGCCGCCCTTCTTCTCCCCGGCCCTTTTGGCGAAATCCTTGTCCTCATACATAAAAGTAAATCTGGAAATGGCGGGTATGTTAGAACGGTATCTAAGGACCTGGTTTCCTGCCGGCAGGATGTGGTCTGTGCTTATGTTGTCTTCCAGTTTTAAAAGCACCTCACCTTCTATTGAATCGACAAGACGCTCCTTCCTTGGGAGCTCTTTTATATTTGGCCCCTTTATCACCTCAACCTTTTCGGGTTCTTCTGCGGGAGGCGTTATGAACGAATCGTCTATCGCTATCATGCCAGTCGAACGTATCTTTACGGGTTTGCCCAGCTCCCTCGGGTCCGTTATAAGACCCGTCAGTGCCGTGGCGGCGGCCGTCTCAGCGCTTGCGAGATATACCTCGGCATCCAGAGTGCCACAGCGGCCGCGGAAATTCCTGTTAAATGTCCTGAGTGAGACCCCACCTGAAGGCGGAACCTGACCCATACCGATGCAGGGCCCACAGGCAGGCTCCAGTACCCTTGCCCCCGACTCAATCAAGTCCTCTAGGGCGCCATTCCTGCCTATAAGTTCCAGTACCTGCCGTGACCCGGGGCTTATTGTCAGGCTCATGCCCGATGGCACCCTCTTTCCTTTTAAGATAGTGGCAACCGTCATCAGGTCACGAAAGGAGGAATTCGTGCAGCTTCCAATGCAGACCTGATGAACCTTCGTGCCGGAGACGTCTTTCACCCGACAGACATTGTCGGGGCTGCTCGGCCTTGCAATCATCGGTTCAAGACCCCCCAGGTCCAATACAATCTCCTCGCCGTACCTGGCGTCCTCGTCCGGACCCAGCCCTATCCAATCCTTCTCTCTCCTCTGGTGTTTCATATACTTACGTACTATTTCATCACTAGGGAAGATGGACGTTGTGGCCCCCAGTTCCGCACCCATGTTTGTCATGGTCGAACGGTCCGGCACCTCGAAAGACTTTATACCGGGCCCCCCGTATTCAAATATCTTGCCGGTGCCCCCCTTTACACTCAGCTTCTGAAGGAGTGTGAGTATGACATCCTTTGCAGCAACCCAGGGCCCCGGTACGCCCACCAGTCTCACCAGCACCACCTCCGGCATGGTCATAAAGAATGGTGCTCCGGCCATGGCCATGGCGACATTGAGTCCCCCCGCCCCTATTGCAATCATTCCCATCCCGCCACAAGTGGGTGTGTGGCTGTCAGAGCCAAGCATAATCTGTCCGGGGACGGCAAACCGTTCGAGGTGTACCTGGTGGCAGATGCCGTTTCCGGGCTTAGAGTAGTATATACCGTATTTTCTCGCCACCGTCTGGAGATAGAGATGGTCGTCTGTATTTTCCACACTGGTCTGGAGTGTGTTATGGTCTACGTAGCTTACAGATACCTTGGTACGGACCTTTGGAATACCCATTGCCTCAAACTGGAGGTAGGCCATGGTGCCCGTAGCGTCCTGGGTCAGGGTCTGGTCCACCGATATGCCTATCTCCGTACCGGTCTTCAGCTCACCTGACAGGAGGTGTGCCTTCAATATCTTGTCCACCAAATTCATGCCCACGTTACACCCTCTTACAAAATAAAAAACCCCACCTGACTAGGTGGGAGTTTTTTTAGAAACACCTCAATTCTAAAGCCCCTTCCGGTGTAATTAGTATCTGTTACAGCACAGGCCTTTCAAAGTGATTCGGCTACAACACTATATTTCTCAAAATTGTGGCTTTTCTCCGGGCCATGACACTCCTGGCACGCGGGCCTACGCCCGGTCCTCTCACTCCACTCGGCGTACAACCTGCCATGTGAAGAGTTTTCCGAGACATCAAGTTGTGAATGGTCCGGGTATGCACCACCCATGTGGCACATCTCACAGGCAGCAGCCTTCGATGCCTCCTCTTTGGAAAATACATGACCTAAGTGACATGAACCGCAATCCTCGCCGGCCTCGTCCCACGGCCGTATCATGCCGAAGCGGTGACAGTCCTTGCAGAGATACATGCTCAACTGCTTTGTCCCCACTTCCTCCCCGGCCAGCGTCGCTACAACCCGACCCTGTATGTGCTTGGTGTCCTTGAACTCATTATAGGCCTTCTCGTGACACTGTGCACAGTTGGCGGCGGGGACGTGCCCGGCCCTTTCCTTGATTACGCTGTGGTCGTTGCCATGGCATCCGTCACAGGTCACGCCCTTCTTGGCGTGCTGGCCCGTGATCCATTCCTTTACGACCTCGGGGGTAGTGTTTTTATGGCAGCCCAGGCACTCTACCTCCTTATACGTGCCTGTTGGTTCTATCTTGGCACCGGGGTGAGACTTCTTCATCTCAGTATACGCCTTGAAGAGGTCTCCCGGCATATGAGGATGTACCAAACCGGCATGACATTCGACGCACATAACGGTCTTAAGGACGCCTTCCCCTATTTTGCGCATAC
>JAUXLO010000160.1 GCA_030623665.1 Planctomycetota bacterium | reverse complement strand
TAAACCCGCCATTATCACACTCTACCTGTGTATTGGCTTGACGTGGCAGAGACTGTAACGAGGCGGTTTTTGGGGGTTAAGGCCACTGCAGAGTCAGCCACGATAGAAACAGTGACAGTAGCACTTACGGCGACCGCCCTTTACTACGCCATCCGCTCCAGGAAGGAGGGGCCTGCAGGACGCCTTGGCCTTGCGATTATCTGCATGGTGTGGACAGTGACCATCTTTGCCCTGGAGTTGTTTCTCGGACTTATCCTCAGTTATTTTCGATAAGTGCAGATATGGTTGTGGCTGCAGTGTGTCCCCAAGATATCAGACCAAAAGATATTTCGCTGTTCCCGGGTGGAATTTTTGGGTGGAACTAAGTAGACTATTTCTTATAGTTAGTAATAATACAGAATAACCGCAGTGGAATGGGCCTTGTCTCCTAAGAGTAGAAAGACACATGGCCAAGAGGATTAGCAGGAGGCGGTTAGTAAAGGGTGCAGTGGCTATCGGTGTCGTTGATTTGATTGGAGACCTCTAAACGTCGCTATCATACCGTATGTCATTCTGATCCGCCTAAGGCGGACGGGAATCCTGTAGGGGCGGGGTTACGCCGCCCCTACTCGAAAGGGTAATCGTTCGGGATTTCTTGGGACGTCTCGATTTAATATAATGGACAAACACACCGGGTTTTGCAGATATCTTATCTCATGAATAAAAGGTCCAAAAGCACATTGAGTACAGAGGCCCTGGATGAGGCAAGAGAAAGGGTCAAGGAGTCGATGGAGTACGCAAGCTCCCTCAAGGGATGCCAGTATGCCGATATCCGACTCGGCCTCACGGAGTATAAATCGGCCGTTTCTGAAAACGGTGGCGCAAAGAGCATGGAGGAGGAGGCAAAAATATCGTTCGGTGTCAGGTTGGTGGCCGGTGATATGCCCGCGTGGGGTTACTACGGCCAGCCTCTGGGAAAGGCCAACCTGAGGTCACTCCGTAAGGTATTTCGGATGGGCATAACTAAGGCCTATCAGCGAGCCAGGGCCAATTCTAAGAATAAACTTGCGATGAGAGACCTGGCACCGTCTCTGGCACCGGTGCGGCTTGCTCCGGTGGAGATATGCCAGGACGTCGTAGCTGCCGTCTTTGACGAAGACCCCCGTGAGGTACCCTTGAAAGAGGTGCTTGCCCTCGCCGTCAAGATTACTAAGGAGATGCGTGCCGTATCGGCCGGTGTCAGGTTCGCACTGATTGCCCTGGGGACGGGTATATCAAGGGAGCTATTTCAGAGCACGGAAGGGACCAGCATCGACCAGTCTGCCGCTCTTACAAACGCACAATTGTATGTAGTGGCCCAGGATGGGACGACGGTCCCTGAGACATTTATAGACCATGTCGGTGCACAGAGGGGATGGGAGGTTCTTGGAGGGAAGAACGTCTACGGCAAGAGTCTTTTGGACCTTGCTCTTGAGCGGACAAGAGATACGGTAGAGCTGGCAGGGGCTGATTTCCTTCCTTCGACGGATGAGCCTGTAGTGGTCGTCACCGACCCACATTTCAACGCCCTTCTGGTACATGAAGTCATCGGACACCCGACCGAGGCCGACAGAGCACTGAAGATGGAGACTGCCTATGCAGGTAGGTCGTGGTTACTGAGGAGTCTTACGGACAATGAGCTTGACAGGAGGGTTGGATCGGAACTCCTGACCGCATTCTCAGACCCGGCCCTGGAAGGCTACGGGCATTACAAATACGATGCTGAAGGTGTCCCCGCCAGGAAAGTGGTACTCATAGATAATGGTATATTAAAGGGCTTTATGAACGGCAGGGAGAACGCGGCCGTCATGGGGATTGATCCCAACGGTTCCATGCGTGCAACCGAGCCTCAGTACATGCCGCTGGTAAGGATGACAAACACGGTTATTGCCGCAGGGGATAGAAACCCTGAGGATATCGTTGCGGAGGTGGATGACGGCTACTACGTGGTCAATAATCGCATACCTTCCATCAGCGAATCCAGAGAAAATTTCAGGATATCCGCACAAAAGGTCTATAAGATAGAAAACGGGAGGTTGGTAAAGCTGTATAGAGGTGGTGGGATAAGTGCAGACTCCAGGGACTTCTTCATGAGGATAGATGCCGTGGGCAAGGATTTTAAGTTGTTTCCCATACCTAACTGCGGAAAGGGCCAGCCTATTCAGGTTATGCGAGTGGGTAACGGCGGCCCAACCCTTAGGAGCAAGGCGAGGCTGACTGGAGAGTATAAGTGACCGACTCCGTTGTAGGGGCAGGTCTTGCGCCTGCCCATTTGTGGCGAAGCTAACCGGGGAGTATAAATGATTGACGTAGATAGACTGAGGGAGTGCGTGAGTAAGGGGCTTGAGGCCACAAAAAGGGACGGGGTTGAGCTTGAGCTCTTTGCGTCATGGAATGAGTTGGTGACCATAAGGCTCAATTACACCTCTGATATTCCCTCGATGGGTGTTCAGGAGCCGAAGTCTAACCAGTCCTTCGGTGTGGGTATGCGGGCGGCCTTCAGGGATAAGGGTAAGCTAACGGTCGGTTTTGGGAGTGAGTCCAACAACCTTCGTCCGGGGGCCGCCAGGGATGCCTTCCGGAAGGCCAGGCGCTATAGGTTTTCCGACCCCGACTTTCGCTCGTTACCATCGCCCTCAGGGAATCCCACGTTGTCAAACTATCATGACACTAAGGCTATGGAGGCGAAGGACGCAGACATAGTGGAGCTGGGATGGAAGGCATTGAGGGGAGCACTTACGGCCTTTAAAGAGGGAGGCATCTCCAGGTCAATCATTGTCGGTGGGGACGTGTGCGTGTTAAAGGAAAAGGTGGCCATAAAGAGCACCATGGGGATAGATGAATTCGATGAGTCTACCATCCTGACGGCAACTATAACCGCCATGGTGGAGGACGAAGAGGTTAAGGGCACCGGTTGGAGCACCAGTACCCGAATGGAGGGGTTTGACCCCGAGGCCGCGGGGCGAGAGGCTGCGGAGAGTGCAGTACGTACCACAGGCGGCGAGAGGATATCTCCCGGTGTATACGAGGTGGTGCTTGGCAGGCAACCCGTAACGGATCTGATCTCTCATATAATAGCGCCGTCACTCAGTCTTTCCTTTGTAAATGCCTCAAACACCCCTTTCCTCGGAAAACTAGGCAAAAATATCTGTTCATCAAACCTGTCCATATACGACCACGGGGCCCTGCCAGGGCAGGTCGCCAGTAAAAGGATTACCTGCGAGGGGCTGCCGACTGGCAGGACCGATCTGGTGACAAACGGGACACTGGCAGGGTTCATGTCCAACCACTATCTAGGCCAAAAACTGTCAAGTCCCGTAGCGACCTTCGTGCCGAGAAACGGCTTTAGATTCCGTGCCCTGGGCAGGAACTACGACACGCAGCCGGCTGTGTCGCCCACCAATATAGTGGTGGAGGGGAAGGTGGAGGTCTCCAGCAGAGACGAGTTACTCTCAGGTATAAAAGAGGGTGTCTATATAGGGAGAATATGGTACACGTATCCCATAAACGGAATGGCTGCCGGAGATTTTACCAGCACCATAATAGCGGACTCTTTCCTGATAAGAGACGGAAAGATATCGACACCGCTCAGACCTAACACGATAAGGATTAACAGCAACATAAGCCATATCATGAATAACGTCCATTCCATGACTAGAGAGAAGAAGACCACACTGGTATGGGCGGCTGAAGAGGCGGTGATTGCACCGGAGATAAGGGTAACAGATGTGAGGCTGGATAGTATAGCAACCTCTTAAACGGCTGAGGCTGAGGCGCCGTCCATTGGTCTTTTGAGATAAAATTCATTTTAACCATAAGCTCGGTGGCTGTTCATGCCTTCATAAGTCCGTAACCGAGACTTCTATGAGACCGCTTTTTTGTCACCCTCCCCTTGAGGGGAATTTCTTCCTTTCTCCCCTCTTATCCTTATCCATAAAGGAGGAGGAAAAGATGCAGACAAGTGCAGGCACCTTTTCCCTAGATCACTTTTGCAGAGGCCTAGGTCTGTGAATAACATAGGATAACCCCAAATTATTGAACATTTAATTCCGTTTACGGT
>JAUXLO010000108.1 GCA_030623665.1 Planctomycetota bacterium | reverse complement strand
CCGTCAGTCTGCCCCCCTCCTCAGATCCTACGTAACCTGGGGGCGCCCCAATCAGCCTAGCCACAGCGTGCTGTTCCATGAACTCGGACATATCAATCCTCACCATAGCGTTCTCATCGTCAAAAAGGAACTCAGCCAGCGCGCGGCACAACTCGGTTTTTCCCACGCCTGTGGGACCAAGAAAGATAAAAGAACCCACGGGTCTATTGGGGTCCTGAAGTCCGGCCCTGGCACGCCTCACCGCATCAGAAACTGCCCTCACCGCCGCCTCCTGGCCCACTACCCTCTCTTCAAGCCTGTCTTCCATCTTGAGCAATTTCTGCTTCTCACCCTCAAGGAGCTTGGAGACGGGGACTCCCGTCCACGTTGACACCACTTCAGCCACATCATCGGCGTCAACCTCCTCCTTCAGCAGACATTTTTCCTTCTGTATCTCAGCGAGTTTTTCGTGCTTCTTCTTTATCTCCTCTTCATACTCCCTGATGCGGCCGTAGCGTATCTCCGCCACCTTGCCCAGGTCTCCCTGTCGCTCGGCGGCCTTTTCATCGGCGCGGGCCTGGTCTATCTTTGCCTTCAGGTCCTGTATCTCCTTTATTGCACCCTTCTCGTTCTCCCACTGTGCCTTAAGCACACTGAGGTCTTCCCTCATGTCTGCGATTTGTTTCTCTACCCGAGCCTTTCTCTCTTTGGAGGCACGGTCCTTCTCCTTTTTTAGGGCCTCTCGTTCTATCTCCAACTGCATAATCTTGCGCTCTACCTCGTCAAGCTCGGTAGGCATACTGTCCAGCTCAATCCTCAGCTTGGATCCCGCCTCATCTATAAGGTCTATGGCCTTATCAGGCAGAAAACGGTCGCTTATGTAGCGATGAGACAGCGTGCTGGCGGCGACCAGGGCCGAGTCCTTTATACGAACACCGTGGTGCACCTCGTAGCGCTCTTTGAGGCCGCGGAGGATGGCGATAGTATCTTCCACATTAGGCTGGCCTACATAAACGGGTTGAAAACGACGCTCAAGGGCGGCATCCTTTTCGATATGTTTATGATACTCATCCAAGGTGGTGGCACCAACACAACGCAGCTCTCCCCTTGCAAGGGCAGGTTTTAATAGGTTTGACGCATCTACTGCCCCCTCTGCCGCCCCTGCACCCACCACCGTATGCAACTCATCTATGAAGAGTATTACACTGCCCTCTGCCTCACCTATCTCCTTGAGCACGGCCTTGAGACGGTCCTCAAATTCCCCCCGGTATTTTGTGCCCGCAATGAGCGCGCCCATGTCAAGTGCCATCACACGCTTATTCTTGAGCCCCTCCGGCACGTCGCCGCTTACAATACGCTGCGCCAGGCCCTCGACGATCGCTGTCTTACCTACACCCGGCTCACCTATAAGTACAGGATTATTCTTGGTCCGTCTCGAGAGCACCTGGATAACACGTCTTATCTCGTCGTCTCTGCCTATCACAGGGTCGAGTTTGGCCTGCCTGGCCAATTGTACGAGATCGCGGCTGTAGCGCTCAAGCGCCTTGTATTTATCCTCGGGGTTGGGGTCCGTAACCCTGTGGGAGCCGCGAAAGGACTGGAGGGCCTGCAGTAATTCGTTTCTCTTCACACCGGCATCTACCAGGATGCGGCCGGCGGTACTCTCCTTCTTGCCTGACATGGCCAGGAGGATATGTTCCGTACTAAGGTATTCGTCCTTTAGCCTTTGGGCCTCTTCCCACGAGGCGTTCAGTATCTCGTTGAGTTCGGGGCTTATGTAGACCTGGCCGATGGCTGCGGCACCGCTTACCTGCGGGAGCTTCTCGATTGCATCATGGCACTGAGAATATATGTAGTCTTTGTTCACACCCAATTTCTCAAGGATTGGCCCCACTATGCCCTGTTCCTGCTCAATCAGGGCCAAAAGGAGGTGTACGGATTCTATCTGCTGCTGCCCCTTAGACTGGGCAACCTGCTGTGCCTCTTGTATGGCCCCCTGTGCCTTTATTGTGAGCTTGTCGAGTCTCATACCTCTTCACTTTACCTCAAACAAAAAAGGCCGGGACTAGACCCGACCTCTGTGCGATATAAAGTCAACATCGTGTGACTAGTCCTTTACGTCAAAGTCAGCGTCAATGACCTCTTCGCCCTTTCCCTTCTCTTCTTTTTTGCCGCCTGCCGCCCCGGCGTCTGGACCCTGAGCTTCCCCCCGCTTTGCCGTGGACTCATACATGACCTGGGCCAGCTTGTGGGAGGCCTGGGTCAGCTCTTCGATCGCCTTATTTATCTCTTCGGCGTTGTTACTGTCCTTCAGGGACTTGACCCTATCCAGCGCCCTGGTCACGGCGTCTCTGTCTGCCTGACCTATCTTCTCCCCATGCTCTTTCAGGGTCTTCTCCGTGGCGTATACCACCTGGTCAGCCTGGTTTCTTGCGTCAGCCAGCTCCCTGGCCTTCTTATCCTCTTCACTATACTTTTCCGCCTCCTTCTCCATCTTTTTTATCTCTTCTTCTGAGAGGCCGGAAGAGGATTTTATGATAACAGACTGCTCCTTGCCGGTACCAGTGTCCTTTGCGTTGACGTTCAGGATACCGTTAGCGTCTATGTCGAAAGAGACCTCTATCTGAGGGACACCCCTGGGAGCCGGTGGAAGGCCAGCCAGCTGAAAGCGACCCAGGGTGCGGTTATCCTTGGACATGGAACGTTCTCCCTGTAGGACGTGGATGTCAACAGCCGTCTGGCTGTCGGCAGCGGTGGAAAACACCTCCTTCTTACCCGTAGGTATGGTGGTGTTTCTCTGAATCAGTGTGGTCATCACACCGCCCAGGGTCTCAATACCCAACGAGAGTGGTGTTACGTCTAACAGGAGCACATCGCGAACCTCACCGGAGAGCACGGCCCCCTGGATGGCGGCCCCCATGCCCACTACTTCATCAGGGTTTACACCCTTGGTCGGCTCTTTCTTGAATATCTCTTTTACCATCTGCTGCACTTTGGGCATCCTGGTCTGACCACCCACCAGGATTACTTCATCTATGTCATCGGCAGAGATTTTTGCATCGGCTAGGGCATTCTCGCACGGCCCTTTACACCTCTGTACCAGGTGTTCTACCAATTGCTCAAACTTTGCCCGTGTAATGTTGGCTGTAAGGTGCTTTGGCCCTGTCTGGTCTGCAGTAATAAATGGCAGGTTCATGTCCGTACTCATGGAGCTGGAAAGCTCACATTTTGCCTTCTCTGCGGCTTCCTTCAGGCGCTGGTGGGCCATGGGGTCTTTTCTAAGGTCTATACCATGCTCCCTCTGGAATTCATCCGCTATATAATTCATAAGGACCTCATCCAGGTCATCCCCTCCAAGGTGGGTATCCCCGTTTGTGGAAAGGACCTGGAATACCCCTTCTCCTACTTCCAGGATGGATATGTCAAATGTCCCACCCCCAAGGTCGAAGACAGCCAACTTGCCTGTCTTCTTCTTTTCAAGGCCGTAGGAAAGACATGAGGCCGTCGGTTCATTGATTATCCTTACGACGTCCAGCCCGGCAATCTTGCCGGCGTCTTTGGTGGCCTGGCGCTGGCTGTCATTGAAATAGGCAGGTACGGTAATAACGGCCTTTTTGACCGGGTGACCGAGATATTCCTCCGCTGTCTTCTTCAGGTCTTGAAGGACCATGGCAGATATCTCTGGCGGAGTGTAGTCCTTGCCCTTTATTTCTACCTTTACGGGCTCTTCCGGTGCGCCTACTATCTTGAACGGAACAAGCTTTTCTTCCTCTGATACTTCGCTATGCCTCCTGCCCATAAAACGTTTTATAGAGAAGATGGTATTCCTCGGGTTTATAATGGCCTGTCGCTTGGCCAGCTGGCCTACCAAACGTTCACCCTTATCCGTAAACGCCACGCAAGAAGGAGTGAGCCTGCTGCCCTGGGGATTGATTATCACCGAGGCCTGGTCACCCTCCATCACCGCCACAACGGAGTTAGTGGTGCCCAAGTCTATACCGATTATCTTCTCCCTCTCAGCCATCGAAACGCTCTCCTTTCACAACTTGCAAAAAAGGTACCTAATTTAAGGCATTTGAACGACTCAACGAATGCAGATGTTTATGCTTAATCTTCTATTATAACATGATTATCGGCTTTTTCAAGTTTCTGAACGGTGGGAATAAGGGCGGGATTTGCTATACTTTTATCACGTCCTTCATCTCATAGAGTCCCGGTGGCTTATTCACAATAAATTTTGCCGCCTTAACGGCACCCGCGGCAAAGGTGTCACGGCTGTGAGCGCTGTGGACGAGTTCAACGGTCTCTCCAAGGTTTCCGAAAATAACCTTGTGGTCTCCCACTGTGTCACCTACCCTTAGCGCGTGTATGCCTATCTCTCCATGGGGGCGTTCACCGACAAGACCTTCGCGGCCGTAAATGACCACGTCCTCCAGCTTCTTGTTTCTTGCCCTACAGATTTCCTGAGCAATCTTAAGTGCCGTGCCGCTTGGGGCATCTTTCTTAAACCGGTGATGTGTTTCTACAATCTCAATGTCGTAATCATCTCCCAGTGCCTTCGCTACCTGGGCTGCAAGCTGAAAGATGAGATTTACCCCAAGACTCATATTTGGGCTAATAAGACATGGCACCTGATGGGCGGCTTCCTTAATCTTAGAGGTCTGCTCCAGGCTGTGGCCCGTGGTACAAATTATCAGGGCCGTGCCCACAGAGGCGCAATGTGTCGCCTTCTCTACACTGGAGGCTGGCTCTGAAAAGTCAATGAGGACGTCCGCACTACCGTCAAATTCCCGCGCTACCTTTATACCACATTCCTTCTCTCCCAGGGCAGACCCAATATCTTGGCCCAGGAGAGGATGACCCCCTCTCTCGAGTGCTGCTACAAGCTGGAGCTCTTTGTCCTTCCATACGTTTGCCACCACCTTTGAGCCCATGCGGCCACAGGCTCCATTAACCGCAACTTTAACCATATGTCATGCCTTTCGCTCGGTTTGCCATTTTCTGTACTTCCTGCTGGCATTTTGCAGAAACTCCAGCTCTTTCTTTGTAAGGTTTTCCATGCCCCCGCGGTTTACTTTCTCCAGGATCCTGTCCACCCTTCTGCGTATCTCCACACCTTCCCTCATTTCCCTCTCTCTTTGCTTGGCCTGCCAAATCTCGATCATGCCCCAGAGCCTCGGCTCATACCTGACAAACAAGAAGCCGTAAAGCAGCCCTCCCAGATGTGCGTAGTAGGCTATGTTTCCCCCACTAGGCAGTAGACAGTTCAGGGCCGTTATACCCGCAAATATCATGACAAGGTGTTTGGCCTTTATGGGAAATATGAACAGTATTATGGTGGCCTCGGGGAAAAACATGGCAAAAGCCACTTCCACGGCAAAGATAGCACCTGATGCACCCAATATGGCACTCTCAGAACCGAGCAATGTACTCAACAATGCGGAAAATACACCGGCGCCGAAGTACAAGGTAAGAAACTTCCTTGTGCCCATGGTCCTTTCTACGTCGGCACCGAACATCCAGAGGGCGAACATATTTATGATAAGGTGCCAGGGGTCGTATATACTGTGAAGGAAGGTGTAGCTGAAGAGCTGCCAAAGCCAGAGGTTGCCAAACGTGTCGGGCGGGTAGAACCAGAAGAGCTTAGTGAACGGGTCCGGGTAGCCATGCTCGATCCCTCCAACAGGTTTACCACCGCTCCATTGAGTGCTTATGGAAAAAAACAGGAGCTGGAGGATGAATATACCTACGTTGACGGAGATGAGTATTTTTATGACCTTTGTCCACTTGCTGCCAAAGGACATACCAAATTCCGGTGGATACCACTGACTCACGTGCTGGCCTTCCTTGTGTCTCCCTTACGCTCTACTATCGTATTTCATTTGCGAATTCATACCCTAAGCAACTCCATAACTATACTATTTTCGGGATAAATGTCAAGATGCTGAATGGCATTGATGTGCCAGAGGGGCCGGCCTATAATATCAACTTAAGTTCCCAGGGTATAAGGAATAATGTTGTGAACAGGAAAGAGGCATGGAACTTGCTGGCTAGTTGTACCCGACAGGAAAACCCTCGAAGGCACCCTCCGCCTTGACCCTTGGTCGCGTACCTCTTGGCATTGCCGCGGGGCATCCCCAAAAGGCAGCAAAGACGGTTTTCTTGATAAAAATCCGTCACCGTGTCTCCAAATTGGGGGGTTTTGTGATATACTAAAGACCAATGAAAAGGGTTTTTCAGTAGGATCCTTTGTAGTCAGGGGGTATGAGGATTGCCCGGGGGCGGGAGATTCAACCCTTGGTCTCCCCTGTAGTTCTCTCAGATGCTGAATACTAACCCAATACCCTACGGGCTGT